>JAIRNB010000003.1 GCA_031258265.1 Treponema sp.
CTGGCCGCCGCGGGAATCCCTTCGATCTTCATCAAGGACATGGTGGAGGCCCCGGCGGAACTCCTGTCCATGGTGTGGCGCCGCTGCGAAGACCTGGCGGAGGCGGCCTCCCTTATCGGTTCCTGAACAAGTCCATTATCTCCCGGCTTCGCCGGGGCGTTTGCCAGCCGCGGGCTTAGCTAAAGCTAAGCCCGCATTTATTCAATTTGGGGGCATACGATGGCGCTATGCGAAGCCACATTGGTTTAATTAACAGGTTTAATTAACAAGCTACGCTTTTCGCACACTGCTGCGGCTAAAGCCGCACCACAGCGGTTTAACTATGGGGCATTACTGGCGCTAGGCCATGCCACGGTAGACTAATAAACAACCTGCGGTTGTTTGTTCTTGGCCTATCGCGCAAGGGATTGTAGGGGGCGCGAAGCGCGCCACCGCAGTCCCGCCGGAGGCGGGACGAGGAGGCCGGAGCGGGTAAGGGACCCGCGGAGCCCCGAAAAGCCCGGTCCCCGCGAAGCGGGGATGCGCCCAGAATCTAAGAATATTACGGTTACAAATACTGGTTGTGTACTACAGGCCCCTGGTAACATCGTGGAGCCATTTGCCGCTGCGGAAACGCCATATCCCCACCACCATCTTAAAGAGTTCCTCGGAGAGGACCAGCAGGTAAATGAGCCAAAAGGGGACATGAAAGACAAGGCTGGCGATGGCTGCGGCGGGCAGGGCAATGAGCCACATAAAGGCCACGTCGTAGACGGCGCCGAACACCGTATCCCCCCCGGCCCGGCAGATTCCTATGACCATGGACATATTAAAGGCCCGACAGGGGTACATGACGGCCAGGATAAGGAGCATCTGGGCGGCGGTATGGAGGACTGTCTCGTTTACCCGGAAGATAAAGGGGATAAGGTAAGAGATGGGGATAAGCGCGGCGGCGGCGGCCAGCGACACGAGGGGGGCAAAGAAGACGATTTTAAGGGCATAGTCCCGAGCCCCCGCATGGTCCCCCTTTCCTATTTTCTTGCCGATAAGCACCCCCACCCCGTTCCCCAGGCCGATAAACAGTACCCAGGTAAGCTGGGATACCGTGCCGGCTATGTTGAAGGCCGCGATGGCGTCTGTGTGGGTCCGGGCAAAGATGACGTTCTGCATGGCCACTCCCAGGGACCAGGCAATTTCATTTACCATTATGGGAGACACGATCCGGGTAAAACGGCCAATAAAGGCCCGGTCAAAGGCGCGCATCTCCCTTAGGGGCCCGATGATGGGAAAACGTTTCCGGCGGCTGATGCCGAATAACAGCAGGGCCTCGGTGACGCGGGATACGGTGGTGGCCAGGGCCGCCCCCGCCACCCCCAGGGCGGGAAAGGGTCCGATGCCGAAAATTAGGAGCCAGTTGAGGACCGCGTTGATCGAAAGGGCGATCACCGTGGTCGTCATGGGGGTTTTAACCTGTTCAATGGAACGGAGGGAGAGGACCAGGACCTGGGCCAGGGCGAAGGGGAGGAACGAGGGGGCCAGCCAGCGCAGGTACCGGGCCCCCGCCTCTATCACCTGCCCGTCGGTGGAGTAGATTCCTATGATCTGCTCCGGTATCAGGGCCACCGCCAGGGTAAAGGCGCTGCCGATAAAAAAGTTCAGGGTACAGCAGAGGCCCACGGTTTTCCGGATTCCCCCAATATCCCGCTTGCCCCAAAACTGGGCGATAAACACGGCGCCGCCGGAACAAAGGCCAAAGAGGAGGATCATATAAAAAAAGAACACGTTGTTCCCCAGGCCCACCGCGGCGATTTCCACGGTTCCCAGCCGGCCTATCATCACCGTATCAAGGACATTCACAAAGGAATTGATAAGGTTTTGGAGCGTGATAGGGATGGCAATGGCGAAAAGATTCTTATAAAAGTCCTTATCGCAAAAAAGGTCGATAATCTTCATACACAATAAAGAGACTTCCCCGAAACTTCAGTCCCGGGAAAGCTATCTTGACTACCTTGGGTTTAAGTTTTGCCATCCCTGATGAAGACAGATCAGCATTGTTTGAGTATAATCTAAACCCTGTAATGAATCAGCCCAAGGGTTCCCCCGGGAGTGGGTTCTTGGGTATGTCCTTTTGAATAAATCAACGGAAAAGGAAACAGCGCCCTATGAAATTTTCCCAGACCTTTATCCCCACCCTGCGGGAGGCGCCCGCCGACGCGGTGATCGTCAGCCACCGGCTCATGTTCCGCGCCGGGATGATCCGTAAATTTGCCAACGGCCTCTTTGCCTACCTGCCCCTGGGGCTCCGTTCCTTCCGTAAGCTGGAACAGATTATCCGGGAAGAAATGGCGGCTATCAACTCTCTGGAGCTTAAGCCCACGGTGGTGGTGCCGGGGGAACTGTGGAAGGAGTCCGGCCGCTGGGACGCCATGGGGGACGCCATGCTCCGGGCTAAAAACCGGCTGGGGGCGGACCTGGTGATCTCCCCCACCGCGGAAGAGGCTTTTACCAGCCTGGTCCGGGACGAGCTTTCCAGCTACCGCCAGCTTCCCCTTTCCCTGTACCAGATTAACAGCAAATACCGGGACGAGATCCGCCCCCGCTACGGGGTGATGCGGGGCCGGGAATTTGTCATGAAGGATGCCTATTCCTACCATACCGGCGAGGCAAGCCTGGATCAAACGTACCAGGATATGGGCCGGGCTTACCGGCGGATCTTTAAGCGCTGCGGCCTGACGGTGATCCCCGTACAGGCGGATTCCGGGGCCATGGGGGGCAGCGGTTCCGAGGAATTTATGGTCGAAAGCGAAATTGGGGACAATACGCTGCTCCTCTGTAAAGACTGCGATTACGCCGCCAATGTAGAAAAGGCGGGCTGTAAGCCGGATTTTACGGCCCCTCCCTCCATTGAGGCGGCGCGGGCGGCCTCCTCCTCCACACCGGCGGCGGAAAAAATCGACACCCCCGAAGTAAAAACCATCGGGGAACTCTGCGCCTTCCTCAAGACCAGCGCGCGGACCTTTATCAAAACCCTGATCTACCGGGCGGTGAATGTGGAACTGGACCTTTCCGCCGCGCCGGGCTGCGCTTCCCTGGAACGCCGCCGGCCCGCCCCGGACGCGCCCCTGGTATACCCCGAGGCCTTCTTCGCCGTGGTCATCCGCGGGGACCTGGACGTGAACGAGGCGAAACTTGCCGCCGCCCTTAAAGCCGGCGAAGTTGCCCTGGCGGCGGACGGCGATGTTCAGCGTCTTAGCGGCGCTCCCGTGGGTTTTGCCGGCCCCCTGGGGCTTACGGGGCTTCCCATCATCGTTGACGAGACTGTCACCGCCATGAACGACGCCGTTACCGGGGCCCTGGAGAAGGACCTGCACTACCGGCACGCCGCCTACGGCAGGGATTTTGAAGGCTGGATGCTCGGCGATTTCCGTACCGTCAAGGCCGGGGACCGCTGTCCCCGCTGCGGCGGCGAGCTTTACGAAAAAAAGGGCAACGAGCTGGGACATATCTTTAAGCTGGGCTACAAGTACACCCGTTCCATGAACGTAAGTTATCTGGACGAAAACGGCAAAACCCAGGTTCCCCTTATGGGAAGTTACGGCATCGGCCTGGACCGGACCCTGGCCAGCGTTATTGAGGAACACCACGATGAGGACGGGATTATCTGGCCCGTGAGCGTGGCCCCCTACCATGCGGTCATCATTCCCATCAAGTACGCTGGCGCCGTCAAAGAGGCCGTGGACGCCCTGGCGAAGGAACTGGAGGGCCTGGGCGTAGAAGCGCTGATAGACGACCGGGACGAGCGGCCGGGGGTCAAGTTCAAAGACGCGGACCTTACCGGTATTCCCTTCCGGCTTGTCGCGGCGGACAAGAACCTTGCCGCGGGCAAAGTGGAAATTAAGCGCCGGGGAGCGGGGGAACCCCGCCTGGTGGGGATCAATGGCGCCGCGGAAGAACTGGCGGCCATGGTAAGGGCGGAATTAGCGGCCCTCGACGACTCCTAAGGCAACGCTGATTTATTCAATCGAGAATGAGCCTCCGCGGAGCAGAGCTCCGCGGTATCTTTAGCGTTGCATTGGGTCAAACGGAGGCTCGGTCGTAAGGAAATTTATAATACCGTCTGGTTTAACACCAAATTTTTGTAAACG
>JAIRNB010000053.1 GCA_031258265.1 Treponema sp.
TTTTTTAATTCCCAATCCTCTCCATGGCCTGCTTTACCGTCCAGCCTGAATGGACAAGGCCTCGTACCGCCTCCAGCATGGCGCCCAGATCCGGAAAACCCCAAATATTTCTTCCCATGGCGATACCGGCGCCGCCGGATTCCAGGGAATCCACAATATCCTGAAACACCCCCACCGGCGAATCTGTCTTGGCCCCGCCCAGGATAAGCACCGGTACCGGGCAGGCCGAGGTAACTCTGGAAAAAGATTCAGGACTGCCGGTGTAATAGGTCTTCACCAGATCGGCGCCGAGTTCCGCCGCCATCCGGGCGGCCATCCGTATTCCTTCGGGATCATTGGCCGGGAACTTATTTTTGTTAATGGTTCCCCTGGCCATGGCCTCTATCATTACCGGTACGCCGAGGCGGTGAAAAGCATCAATGGCCAGGGAAGCCTGTTTGATAAAACTCCCCTCCCGTTCATGGCCGAATTTGACGGTAATAGCCGCGCAGCTTGCGCCGTAGGCCAGGGCAGATTCCGCCTCCATGATTATTTCTTCCTCAAAACCGCCTCCCAGGACGGTAAAGCCCCCGGTCACCCGGAGGATCAAGCCGGTGGAACGGTTCCACTCCCTCCGGGCGGCGTCGGCGAAACCCTTGGTGGTTAGAATACCATCCGCGGCCCCCGCGACGCAGGCCCGGATTACCCGGACGGGATCTTCGATTCCCTCCACCGGGCCCGCAATTCCGCCATGATCTAAGGCGATTATAACAGACCTCTTATCCCGCGTATCAAAAAACTGATTTTTCCTTAGTACAATTCCAGTTTCCATTTTTTTCTCCTGATAACAGCGCTTTTCCAAAAACTAAAATTTTCGGAAAAACGCCTTAAAATAACGGTAACATTGGCAGTTTTTCAGGCTTCAAGCCTTGTAAACTACGAATTTCAAGGCTGTCCCGCGGAGGCTCATTACCCTTCCATTTTTAGCAGAATCCGGTATGTTGAACCGGAAAGAGCCGCCTCGACAGCTTCACCCGCCCTGTCCAGAGGGTAGATTCCGCTTATCAGATCCGCCACATCTATCTTGCCAAAGGAAAGGACCCGTGTTGCCCGGTAGAAATCTTCCTCGTTCCGTCCCTCGGAACCGGTGACCAGGGCTTCGAGCCGGTGGAGGGAATTCATATCCAGGGGGAGCATGGGTTTGTCGTTGTAGGATGTATAAATGTTAAGCCTGCCGTTCACGGCGATGGAATCCGCCGCCGTTTGCAGGGCCTGGGGGGCGGGGCTGGTAACGATACAGCAGTCCACCCCCCTGTTTTCCGTCAGGGCTTTTATTTCCTCCACCGCGCGGCCGCCGTTGGAGGCATCTACCACCGCGTCGGCGCCCATAGTCCGGGCGTCTTCCAGACGGCTTTTATTAATATCCGAAACAATGACCCGTGCTCCCATAAGGAGGGCCGCCTTGAGGTGCATCATACCCATGGGGCCCGCCCCGATAATGAGAAGATTCTCCCCCATTTTGAGGGAAACTTTTTTCAGGGAGCGGATACAGCAGGCCACCGGTTCGCTGAAAGCGGCTTTTTCCAGGGGAAGATCCGGGGGAACCACATAAGCCTGATCCGGCCGGACCAGTATATACTCGGCGAAGCCCCCCAGTACCCTTTGCCCTTTCTTAAAACGGTTTTCACACATATTGGAATTCCCCGAAAGGCAGGCGGGGCAGATATGGCAGCGGTTCACCAGATCCAGGGCCACATGATCCCCCGCCTGGTGCTGGGTTTTTACCTCCCCCCCAAGCTCCACAATAATACCCGAAGCTTCATGTCCCGGAATAACCGGGTAGTAAAGTTTCCGTTCCCCGGTATACAGCCTCTGTTCCAGGGTACAAATCCCGCAGTAGGCTGCCCGTACCAGGATATCCCCGGGACCCGTAACCGGTTTTTCCACATCCTCCACCGTAATGTGTTGTGGCGCCTTCAAGAATGCCGCTTTCATGTAATAATCCCCGTTGAAACTTATAATTGACGTTAAAGGTTAAGTTACCGGAATCAGTATCCCCCCTGGGGGAAAATATGTCAAGAAAATTTTTATAAAAAATGAGGCGCGTTAAAAACCCGGGTTTTTCGGTGGAAGGTTTGTGAACCAACCGGGTTCCTGAACAGGTCCATTGAACCAAAGCTTCGCGGCAGCCTGTGAATCGTGGTTTTGTGCCGCAAAGTAAAAACCCGCCCCCGAAGTAAGAACCCGCATGGTGACAGGCTGCCGGACTTTCCGAAAAACCGGCGGGGAGCTATATTTACCATAGGGTTCATGAGCCAATCTCAAAACTATAGTTTTGGGGCCGGCTCTCATTATTAACACCTTGTGTTAATATCGGTTTAACACCGGCGGCAATGCCGCTTGTTTTAGGAGTGGAATGATGGCGCAGACGGCGGAGTTAAGTTCTAGTTTTGAGGAATTCATGGCGGGCATGCGGGAACTGAGGAAAAGCCAGGAAGAGACGGATCGGATGCTCAAGGAAGTCACCCGGCGGATGAA
>JAIRNB010000108.1 GCA_031258265.1 Treponema sp.
CCTTGTTTTTTCATTTGCCGGGCGGCGGCTTATCAGCGCCCTGGACTGGGAAGCGCCGTCGTTGTTTGAAAGCCCCCACGGTCTTGCCCTGAATGTCCTTGCCCAGTTTGATCTGAACGGCGGCGCGGAGAACCTAAACAGCCAGTACCTTTCGTTCAAGTTTAACTTCTCCCCTTTGCCTGGGATCTACGCCCGCGCCGGGGGGACTCTTGGTTTTACAGAGTACCGGGCCGGCGCTGAAATGGAGGGGGAAACGAATCTGGCGTTGAACCTGGGGCTGGACTGGGCGCTTGCCGGGACCCCGGAAGACGTTCTAAGTTTCGGCCTTATCTGGGCTTCCGGGGAAGCCGGAAATTCATCGCCGCTTTCTTTCCACTCGATTACCCTGCTTTCCCCCAGCGGGGTGTTAAGCGCCGGTATCGGGGGGCTGGCGGTTTTACAGGGAAGTTATACGATCCGGCCAAGGGAAAACCTGTCATTGGGTATGAACTGCCGTTATTATTTCCGGGGGAATCTGAATACCATTGATACCCTGCCGCTGGTGGCGGAGAAGTGGAAACGGGCGCTGGGGGGAGAGAACTCCGGGTCCGTCATCTGGATTCCCGCAGCGGATATTTCGGTAACCTGGGGGGGCGGGGTGTTCTTCCCCGCCCTGGGGAACGCCGTTCAGCGGAACACGCCGTCCCGCTGGAAAACCATGCTTAGCCTGGCTTTCTCGATTTAACGATTCGATTAACAGTCCCGCAAGGAGGCAGTATGAAGGGTCCAGCAGCGTTACTAAGCGTCCTATTCTGCGCCGGGTTTCTTTTTGCCCAGACCCCCGAAATCCTTATCCAGGAATTAACCGGCACGGTGGAAGTTAAGGAACCGGGGAGTTCCCGGTGGATTCCCGCCCGGGAAGGGATGCGTCTTGAACAGTTGTCGATTATCTCCACGGGTCTGCAAAGCAGCGCCGTTATCCTGATTGGCCAGTCGAAAATAATGGTACGGCCCCTGACCAGGTTGAGCATCGAGGAACTGTCCGCCCTGCGGGAGAATGAACAGGTGGGGCTTTTTCTGCGGACGGGAAAGGTCCGGGCGGAGGTAACGCCGCCTGAGGGGGGAAGGACAAATTTTACGGTCCGCAGCACCCAGGCGACAAATTCGGTAAGGGGCACCGTGTTTGAATTCGACACGGTGCAGGTAAAAGTAGAGGAGGGGCGGGTATTTTTTCTGCCCAACGCCGGAGGAAGCGCGGCGCTGGTGCGGGCCGGGGAATCCAGCGCCTATATTGAGGCAGCCGTATTGGCGAGTCCCCGCCGCGTCATAATCGATACGGTACGGCCGGAACTGCCGCCGGGGCTGGAAAACGGGGCGGCAATGCCGGAATCCGCAATAAGCCTGCCAGCAGTAAGTCTGTCGGCAGTAAGTCCGCCGCCGCTAACCCCCTCCCCGGATGTCGATACACATATTACTATTACTTGGTAAGTCCGGCGGTGGAAACAGGCACAGGAATGGTCATGAGGCGGCATGAGCTTTAAGCGGCGTTCATTTTTTATTGCCCTGGGGGCCGCCGCCTTTTTTTTCTCCGTAAACCTGCTGGGAACCTTCACGCTGATCGAAAACCGGATTCTGGACAACTTTTTACGGTTCCGGCCAAAGCGGGAACGGCTTGACCGGGTGGTGTTTCTGGAGGTGGATGATGAAGCCACCTTCCATATCGGCGTTTTCCCCTGGCCCCGTTCGGTCCTGGCCGGGGGTCTTTTACGGCTTAAAGAATACGGCGTCAGCCAGGCAGTTTTCGATATTGAATACATCGACAAGAGTCCCCCCGGCGTAGACGCGGTATACCTGGAACGGGGCCTCCCCGGTGATTTTAGCCAGACTTTTTCCGGGATAAACGCCAACATCCGGGATCTGATTGGCGCTTTATCGGAGGGGCGTTTGAACGCTGCCGGGGCGGCCCAGTTTGCCGATGCCATTTCCACTTCTATCGCGGAGGGGGAACAGGCCCTGCTGGAAAAGGCCCGGGGTGTTGCCCGCGACAATGACGAGTATTTTGCCCAGGCGCTGGCGCTGTTCGGGGAAAGCTGGGCCACGGTGAATCTGCAAACCAAAGTCCTGAGTGGGGAACAGGAGGAACGGCGGCTTTTGGCGGAGAAGAAATTTTCCTACCCGGTTACCCTGCGGGGGAATTTTCGGGCGGACCTGGGGGATTCCGGCGAAGCGTATACCGATACGCTGTGCCCTATTTTTCCGGTGATGGAAGCGGTCCGGGGGGCGGGTTTTACCAATACCTTTGTGGATAGAGACGGGGTAAGGCGGCGGATTTTCCTTGTCCGGAATGTCCGGGACCACTGGTATCTCCAGCTTGCCTTTGCCCCCCTGCTGGAGTACCTGGGCCGCCCGGAGCTGATCCTGGAACCGGGCCGGCTGACTCTAAGGGGAGCGGTGGTTCCGGGGACTCCCCCCAGGGACATCGTGATTCCCCTGGATTCCCAGGGGGCCATGCTCCTGGACTGGCCGCCTACGAGCTACCGCGACAGTTTTACCCATCTGTCCTTTGCGGAACTCTTTTTTCTGGAAACCGATGAAAGTCTAATGGAACAGTATGTCTCCAACCTGGCCGCCGCCGATCTGGCCTTTTTCGCCCAGTTCGACGAGGGGGCCGGGATGGCCTACACGCTGCTCCACGATATCCGGGAAAACCTGGATGCCGCCGCCCTGGCCCGTTCCAGGGCCCTGGCGGAAACCAGCGGGACTGCCTTTACCGAATATCTGGAACTTAAAGCCGCCGCCCGCCGTTTCATACATGAGATGATCGCCCTGGATGCCGGGGGGAGGGCGGAGATTCTGGCGGGAACCCTGGCCCGGGACTATCCTGCCGAGGCGGAAACCCTGTACGGGGCGGCGGCCTATATCCAAACCAACCTGGCATACCTCCAAACCGTTTTGCAGGGTATTGAGGAACGGGAACGGGGGCTGCGGGATACCCTGGGGGGAAAGATCTGCGTCATAGGCCGGGTGGATACGGGTTCCACGGACTTTGGCGTAAACCCGTTTTGGGAAAAGTACGAGAACCCCGGCACCCACGCCGTGATCCTGGACACGATTCTCTCCGGCTCATTCATCATCCCCCTGGGCCCCCTGTGGAGCGCGGCGGGGCTTGTCCTTATTCCCCTCCTGATCCTGATTCTTAACCCCCTAAAGCCCGCCCTCCGTTCCGCGCTGGGCCTGGGCTGCGTCCTGTTGATACCGGTCCTGGCCTTTGGCCTTTTTGCCGCCACGGGCCTTTACGCGGGGATTCTGTGTCCCACGCTGGCAATGATGCTGACGGTGCTTATCCAGGAAATAGCCGCCTACGCCGGTTCCGAACAGGAAAAACAGTTTATCCGCAAGGCATTTTCCACCTACCTTTCCGTTGACGTGGTACAGGAAATTATCGCCGATCCTTCCCGTCTGCA
>JAIRNB010000119.1 GCA_031258265.1 Treponema sp.
GTCTTTACCTCCACCGCCAGCGCCGTATTCCCGTTCTCAAGAAATACGTCTATCTCCGCGTAAATACCGTGTTCTTTACTGCCAATAAGGACATTGGGGGAGGATCTTTCGAATACATAACCCAGGGCGTTGAACTTTTCTTTGAGATTGGGGATAAACATGTGCTCGATAACGGTGCCGAATTTCCTGCCCAGGTCGCCCATCATTTTTTGGTTTTCCCGTAAAATTCTGTCGGTTTCCTGCATTTTTTCCTGCAAGATCCGCTCGGTTTCCTTCATCCGTCTGTCGGACTCCTGGAACATTGCCCAGACCTTTTCAAACGTGAGACCCTGGGACTCGGGGGGAAGGATGATTTCGTCTTGTTGTATTGCCATAGTGAACAGCCTTGAAAACTAATGCCGCCGCCACAAGGCGGCAGATCGCAAAAGCGGACGTTGTGTTCATGGCCGCGTTAGCTGCCTATTATCTATTTAGTATGGGCCGCGGCGGGGGGAAGGTCAACACGCGGCGGAGGGCAGGGGTCTGACGTTTACCCTTGCGGCCGCCCGGCGGCTGCCATAAGGGGGGGTAGTGGAGTAGACCGGACCGGGTGAAGCCCGGGAGGACTACGGAATGAGGGGGGGCCGCGTGAAAAAAGGCGGCGCGCCGGGACCGGCCCCGGCTTTTGGAACCTGTGTGCTCCCCCTCCTTAACCTGGGATAACGAAAAAAGTAAATACCGGTGTCTTCCGGGACAAAACGCCGGACATTGACAAAGCCTTCCGAGCTTCTAAAATAAAGTGATGAACCCTCAAAAAAATCCTTTGCCGGGCAAATTCCCCGGGACCGCAGTCTTATGGACCGCCGCCACCCTTTTTATTGGCGTTGTTTTGATCCTGGCTTCCGCATCTCCGGTCCAGGCCCAGAGCAGCGGGGATGCCCAACGGTATGGCTCGATAATCCAATACGTCTTTGATTCGATTCAACGCCGTTATGTGGAGGAGATCGATCCTAAAACGATTTTTGAGGGGGCTATGAATGGTATGTTCAACGCCCTGGGGGATCCCCATTCCAGTTTTTTAGCGGAAAGCGAGATGTCGGACTTGAACGATACTACTAAGGGGAGTTTTGGGGGGGTAGGGCTGTATATTACCGCGGGGGAGCTGCAGAGTGACGGCACGATGATGTACGTGGAAGTGGTGGCCCCGATGGAAGAGACTCCCGGCTGGCGGGCGGGAATTGACCCCATGGACCGGATTATTATGATTGACGATGAATCTACCAAGGGTCTGACGATGAACGAAGTTCTGGCCCGGCTCCGGGGGACTCCGGGGCAGCCGGTGAGGGTTATGATCCGCCGGGGCGAGAATTTGGAGTTCCCCGTGACCATTGTCCGGGAGGTTATCGAGGTTCCCACCACCAAATATGCCATGATCGGGAATACCGGTTACTTGAAACTCCTGACCTTTACCCCCAAGACGGTGGAACGGGCCAAGGAAGCCCTGGCGGATTTCAAGTCAAAACAATACAAGAGTTTGATACTGGATTTGAGGAACAACTACGGCGGGCTGCTCCAGTCGGCGGTGGATATTTGCGATCTGTTCCTCGATTCCGGCGTGGTGGTTAGTACCAGGTCCCGGCTTCCCTCGGAGACTATGGCTTACAGCGCCCGGAATTCCACCATGGTGGCCTCGGAAATTCCGGTGATTGTCCTTATCAACCGGGGTTCCGCCAGCGCCTCGGAGATTGTGGCTGGCGCCCTTAAAGACCGGGGCCGGGCCTATCTGGTGGGGGAGAGATCCTACGGTAAGGGTTCGGTTCAGCAGGTTGTCCCCCTGGGGACTATGGGTTTTCGGCTTACCATTGCCCGGTACTACACCCCCAGCAATGTGAATATCGATAAGATCGGCATACCCCCGGACCGGGTGGTGAAGTACCCAGATTTTACCCCGGAGGATACGGCGGTCTTGAATAATTTACTGAAGACTAACAGGATCTCCGACTATATCAAGAAGAATCCCGGGGCTAGTACCCTGGAAATAGCCGCCTTTGCGGAGACTCTTCGCCGGGAGTACAACCTGGATACGCAGATTCTTCGGCGTCTTATCCGAAATGAACAGATTCGGACGGTGGTTGCCCCGGTTTACGATCTGGAATACGACATTCAGCTCCAGGAGGCGGTCAATATTCTGCGGAACGGCAGTTATTTTAACCTGATGAAGTCCAGCAAGACCCTCAAAATCCTCCAGGAAGAGGCCGCCAGGGATGAAGAATTTGCCCAGGCGTCTTAGCGGGTTTTATGAAACAGTTCCTGCTCTCCGGTCCGCCGGACCGCGATGGTCTGGTCCGGATCTCCGGGGAGGATTTTCACTACCTGGCGCATGTCAGGCGGCTTAAAACCGGGGACCGTTTCAATGCCCGCCTGCCGGGCTCCGGTGATCCTTCTGTGCCGGGGGCGCTTGTTACCCTGGAACTCCGTTCCCTTGGGCGGGGGGTCCTTAACGCCGTTGTTACCGGAGGGAAGGGGGACCCTGTTCCCGGCCTGCCCCCCATCTTTTTGTTCCAGGCCCTGCCCAAGGGTTCCAAGATGGACCTTATTGTCCGGCAGGCGGCGGAGGGGGCTTTGACCGGGGTAGTCCCCTTTACGGCGGAACGTTCTATTGCCAGGGGCGGGAATCCGGGGGATGAGGGGGAGAAGTCCCGGCGCTGGGGGCGGATTATCCGGGAGGCCCTGCAGCAAAGCGGGTCTTCGACGCCCACCTCCCTACATTCCCTTTTGGATGAAGACGGGCTTTTTGCCTATTGGGAGGAACTCAGGGCCGCGTATCCTTCTGCCCTGGGTATTCTTCTGCATCAGGGAGCGGTGGAATCTAAAGAATCCGGAGGAGGGGAGGGGGTAGAAGGGATAGAGGGGACAGAAGGGATAAAGGGGGCGGAGGAGATAGGGGGAGCGGAGGTTTCCCCCCTTTTCCCCCTTGTGAAGGCAAGTTTACACCGGTATCTTAGTATCGCCCCCGGAGTTGTAGTGCTGGCGGTGGGTCCTGAGGGGGGCTTTTCCCCTGCCGAAGTTTTGCGTTTTATGGCGGCGGGTTTTAGGCCCTTTACCATTGGTAATACCGTTCTAAGGACCGAAACTGCCGCCCTTTACGGGGCTGCCGCCGTTAGGGTTATTCTTTTGGAGAGAGGGTCATGGATACAGAAGCCCCGCTAGATTCGGCTTCCAGGGGGGGGGGAAAGGCTGCCGGGGAAGGAGATTCCGCCATTTCCATGGCCGGCCCCCCCAGGGAACGGATCAGCCTGCTTAAAGTCCCTGTCGATATTGTTTCCCACCAGCGGTTGGGGGATGTCATTTATGAACTTCTGAACAAGGGGGGGGAACAGAATCTGGTCCTCCTTTCCCTGGCGGACCTGCTTCGGGCCCGGCGTAACGGTGAGTACCGCGAGTATGTACGGAACGCCGCCCTGGTTATCCCGATAAGTAAGAGCATTGTGGGGGGCATCCGTTTTCTTACCGGGAAACGGGCCGTTCGTTACATGCCCTTTGATTTTGTAGTCAGCCTCCTGAATATCCTGGAAGATCGGGAATTTTCGGTTTTCCTTTTGGGCGGGAAGTTACAGGTGCTGCGAAAGACCGAAAGCAATATCCGCCAAACCTTCCCCCGTCTTAACATCGTAGGCCGTTTTCCCGCCGCCTTTAAACGGCAGGAGGAGGCGGTGGTTGTGGAGGCTATCCGTAAGGCGGCGTCTTCCCTGCTCCTGGTGGGCAAGGGAATCCGGGGAGGGGAACGCTGGATTGCCCGGTATTCCGCCCGGCTCAATCCGGGACTCAGACTCTGGTGCAGCGACCTCTACGATGTGTTTGCCGAACGCCGCCGCCGCCCTTCCAGAAAGACTTTTGACCGGGGTCTGGAATTTATGGGCTACTGTTTTCAAAGCCCCCTCAAATTTTTCCGGATTTTCCCCTATTTTTACTATAAGCTCCTTCTCCTGGGGCATAGACTCTTTGTAAGGTGATTAATTCGAGGCT
>JAIRNB010000017.1 GCA_031258265.1 Treponema sp.
CCGAAAAGTACAAGCGCCATGCGGGATCGCGCCCATATTAGGCATCACCCTGAGGCCGCTTATAAGCGGCGCTTCCAGCGCCGGCCGGCTGCCCGCCGGGTGAGCAGCGGCCCTGGGCCGCTGAACCAAAGGGGCAAAGCCCCGGACTTGGGTATAGGGCCAAAGTCCAGTTTCGGAGGCATTTATGAACAATCTCAACAGTATCCTTATCGAAGGAAACCTGGTAAGGGACCCGCTTCTGCGATCCACCCCCAAGGGAACTTCGATATGTACCTTTACCTTGGCCTCCAACCGTTTCTTCAGGCAAGATACCGGTATGGAAAAGGAAGTAAACTTCTTTGACGTGGAGACCTGGGCAAAGCTGGCGGAGCATTGCTACAGCCAGGGCCATAAAGGCCGAGGGGTACGGGTAGTAGGGCGGCTTAAACAGGACCGCTGGAACGGCACCGACGGCCGGGCCCATTCCAGGGTGGCCATCGTGGCGGAGCATGTGGAATTCCGTCCCGATTTTAGGCGGGAATCCCCCCGGAACAGTGATCGCGAGGGCAGCACGGAGGGCATGGGGGAAAATTTCGCCGCAGCAGCCCTGACAGAGGAGGAGGAATTCTCCCCCGCGGGGATGGTGGCGGCGGAAGCCCAGGAGGAGGTGAGCTTCTAGGAGTTTGTTGCGCTTTGCCTCAAAACGGGAATAAATACAAATGCGGGTTTTGAGGAAAGCTCTAAAATCCGAGTTTTTTCGATAGTGGCTCTTTCAAAACTGAAGTTTTGAAAGAGCCTTATCTGTCTATAGAACCGGCGCTGTGTTTTTACGGGGCCGTTATTTCCACCAGCCCCCGGGGCCGGATGGACATGATAAATATGGGGCTGGGGCCCGAACCGGTGTAACCCAGTGCGCTGTGCATCCAGGCGGTATAGGCTTCCGCCTCCTCCTGGGGGAGAAAGACCTGGATAACCCCGGCAAAGCCGCCGCCGTGTACCCTGGCTGCCCCCCTCCTAATCGGAACATTCAGACGGCGCTCCCGAAAAAAGGCTTCCGTCAGGGCAAGGCAGACGGGGATGTTCTGTTCTTTAATGTTCCCCGGCAGGGCCACATTCTGCAGAAACCGGTAAGAGGAATCCCCGGACTCCTGTATCAGGCTTAAAAACCGGGGAAAGTCGTTTCCCTTGAGGGCCGCGATCTCCTCCTCCACCCTGGCATTTTCCTGGATAAAATGCAGGGCCCGCAGGACCGCGCGGTCGCCGCATTGTGCCCGCAGATCAGGAATCTTGGGAACAAGGTCTTTCAGGCTAAGACCCCGGAGGACATCTTTCCCGAAAAAGGCGGCGACGCTTTTCATTTCATTGGGGATGGCCGAGTATTCACCACTCAGGTTGGCGTGGCTGCCGCCGGTATTCACCAGGGCCAGGACGCTGTGCCGGGAGGCAAAGTCAAAGGGTATCCTTTCCAGCACCGGGGCCGAGGGCTTTTCAAAGTCAATGGCGGCCATTCCCCCGGCCCCGCAGACCATCTGATCCAGAAGGCCGGAACTCTTGCCCCAGTATTTGTTTTCCCCGTACTGGCCCATGGCCGCCAGTTTTTCCACCGGCAGTTTCCCCTCATTGTACAAGACATTGAGGATACCGCCGATGAGCATTTCAAAGGCTGCCGATGAACTGACCCCGGAACCGGGAAGAACCCGGCTTTCCACGCAGGCGGAAAACCCGCCCAACCGGAAAACGCCGCCGCCGGTAAGGGAGGGATTCTGAAAACCCGCGGCGATGCCCCGGACCAGGACGGCCGAACCCTGTTCCCCCGGCCGGGGGGAAAGATCCCCCCCTATATCAATGCTGTAATCCTCGCCGTATGCTTCGTCATGGATACTAATACGGTTATCGGCGGTTTTGGCGGCTACGGCGATGCAGTCCAACTGGATACTGGCGCCCAAAACCTTGCCGTGGTTGTGATCCGTGTGGTTTCCCCCAATCTCGCTCCGGCCGGGGGAGCTGAAAACCTTCAGGGGCCCATCGCCAAAGCGGCGGCGGAACTGTTCCGCCAGTTTTACATAGCGTGTTTTCTGGGCCGCCGCCTCTCCGGGGCTGTACAACCCGGAAAAGAGGGCGCGGAGGGCGGGACTCTCAAGAAAATCCGGCAGGGCGGCGGGGGAAATTCCATCCCGGGCCGCAAATTTTTCCTCTGTCACTGGTATACCTCCCAACTGGTACGGACAATCGTATCAATACCGGAATGTAACGCCTTAAAGCCCATAAGGGCGGCGGCAAGTTCGGACGAGGCGGTAAGCCTGGCGGGATCTCCCGGCCGCCGCTCAACGATCCGTGCCGGAATCTCCTTCCCCGTAATCCGGCGGGCCGCCTCCAGCAGCTCCAGCACCGATACCCCCCTTCCGGTCCCCAGGTTGACGGTAAGACTCCCGTGATTCCCGGAAAGATAATCCAGGGCCAGGGCGTGGGCCCTGGCAAGATCGCTGACATGGATATAATCGCGGATACAGGTGCCGTCGGGGGTTTCGTAATCGCCGCCGAAGATCTGCACTTCCTTCCGGATTCCCGCCGCCGCCTCCATGACGATGGGGATAAGGTTTGCGGGGTTCAATTCCCTACCCCTGATCCGGCCTTTTAAATCGTAACCGGCGGCATTGAAGTAACGCAGGCTGACAAAGCGGATGCCCCGCAGCTTATCGTACCAGGCCAGGAAACGTTCTATTTCCAGCTTGGTAAAGCCGTAATAATTCGCGGGCCTGGCGGGGTGTTTTTCGTCAACCGGAACATATTCCGGTTCCCCGTAAACCGCGGCGCTGGAAGAAAAAACAATGTTTTTAATTCCCCCCTCCGACGCGGCGTTGAGGACATTAACGGCCCCGCTTATGTTGTTAAGGGAATATTTCTCCGGCGCGATCATTGATTCCCCGGCGGCCTTGAGGGCGGCAAGATAGATAACGGCGTCAAAATTTCCCGCCGCGGCCCGGCGGAGGGCCTGGTAATCCATGATGTCCCCATGGATAAACGCCGCTTCCGGGAACAGATTCTCCCGGAGCCCGGAAGAAAGGTTGTCAAAGACCACGGCCCCGTGGCCCTTGTCAAGCAGCTCCCTGGTCACATGGCTCCCGATATAACCGGCGCCGCCGATAACCAATACTTTCATCATTACACTCCATCAAGCCCACAGGGGCGAGGGATAAAACCCCTCCCCGGTCAATTCGGCCATCCGCCTTTGGGCCGCCTCCTTATCCTCCTTGTAGGTAACTCCGAACCATTCGGAATTGGCATCAAGGGAACGGATCTTCAGGAGGCCGTTCTTTATGAACCAGTCGGCGGCCAGGGGGATATAGCACTCGCTTTTTGGTTCCTTCCCGGAACTTTTAAGAAAATCATCAAAATAACGGCGCAGATCGTTGAGAATCCCCGGGGGAAAGCCCCAAAAGTTCATCGAAACCGGCGTATCGGGGGCCAGTTCCCGCTTTTCCCCGTTGTCTTCGGTATTAAAGACAAGACCCCCCCGCTTTTCAATGGCCTTAAGCTCATCCACCGTCCGAAGCAGGCCGCCTTCAATAACGCAGACCCCCCGGGCAACGGTTCCCCTGGGACTCAGGGTCTTTTCCAGGGCGTAGGGGACAATGGCCCCCTCGTCAAGATTCTCCCGGGCCAGGTACTTCCCCATCACCTGAAAAGCTTCCCTGCCGTAAAAATCATCGGCGTTGATCACCGCGAAGGGGGCGTCGATAAACGGGGCCGCGCAGAGCAGGGCATGGGCCGTACCCCAGGGCTTAGTCCTGCCCGCCCTGCGGGAGTTTTCCAGGATTTCCGGGGGTATCAGGGTATCGCCTTCCTGAAAGGCCAGGCTGTAGTTAAACCCGGCCCCCATCCGGCCAAGGACAAGGCGCTTAAAATCATCCTCAAAATCCCGGCGGATGATAAACACGATCTTCTTGAAGCCTGAACGGAGGGCGTCATAAACAGAATAATCCAGCAAAACCTCGCCGGCGGCCCCTATGGGGTCCATCTGTTTAAGGCCGCCGTAACGGCTCCCCATACCCGCC
This sequence comes from Treponema sp., assembly GCA_031258265.1. GTDB lineage: Bacteria > Spirochaetota > Spirochaetia > Treponematales > Breznakiellaceae > JAISFT01. Next base: position 4,035 of record JAIRNB010000017.1, read on the forward strand.
GCGAGAATTACTAAAACCGGTTCAGCCATAATCATCTCCTCCTTAAATTTTTGCTATTTGAGTCAGACAAGTTGAGTCAGACAAGTTTCAAAGCACAGCCGGAAAATTCCGGGGCGAATCCGGTATTCCTCCAGGGTATCAGGCCCGCAGGTGGCGGTCCCGACGCCCCGCTGGGCGGCATCAATATTAAGATAATAACAGCCCTCCGGTCCCCGGGAACGATCCACAAGTTCCGGGGTATGCAGGGCCTTGAGGACATTCTCCTGATCATAACGGCTTACGCTGATATTGCAGGGGACGGCGGGAACAAAGCGGAGGCAATGGGCGTTTGTTTCCCCCGGCACAGCGTCAAAGCGCAGATCAAGACTGCGGACCCCGCTGCGGTTCCCGCTTTCCTGGGGCACAATGTAGGGGGTTTCCATTCCCCCCGGACTATGGGACCATGCCCCCAGGTACACCCCGTCCCGGCGATCGGGGTAGGATTCGCCGGGTCCCAGGCCGAACCATGACACCCTTGAAAGGGTTCCGGGGATCTTCGCGGAAAGCCCCACCCTGGGCAGTTCAGGGAGTTCCGGGGCCAAATCAAAGACCACTTCCACGGCAATGGAAGACCGGCCTGTTTCCTGGGCCCTTACGCTGTAGGTCCCCAAAAGGCGGTCTTTCAAGGCGGGAACCGCGTCTTCCCCCGCGTAGAGTTTTTCCAGGCTTACCAAAGAAACAAGGCCCCGTTGATCCTCCTCCCGGCGGGAATATTCACCGGAACGGCGCAGGTGCAAAAGATCAAGATCGAGCCAGGGGAAAAGGGGCTTGTCCTGCCAGTAGAAGGCCGCCGCCTTGTCCCCCCGCAGGGGAAGGTACACCTTAAGGCCGTCGTTCTCCGTGGGGGGGCGGAAAAGGGAAGGGGCAAGGGCGGAAATATATTCCCAGAGCAGGGCCGGGGCCTTAACCGAACCGACGGAACCGGCGGCATCCGCGCCGCCCTTTTGCGAAGCCGGATCGCCCCTGAACAGGGGCTGGGGCTGATCCCTAAGAACGATAGAATCGCTAACCACCGCAAAACCCGCATCCGCCCAGGGGGTCTTCTCTTTCAGAGTAAAATCCACACGCAAGAAAACCGTTCCCCCAAAGGAAGCCAGATCCAGGGTTTTAATATTTTCCAGTTTAATTTCCCTGGAAGCGCCGGGGGCAATGCCCGCCAGGGCCACAGTCCCCTGGAGCAGCATGGCATCTTCGGTACAGAGCTTCCAGTTAAGTTCCATGTCATCCAGGGGAAGAAAATCCCGGCGGTTTTCCACAAGGAAGTTGTACGGTTTCCCGGCAACCGGCTTAACGCGGACGGGGGACTGAACTTTCTTACATTCCGCCATGGCGGGCTTGGGACTCTGATCGGGAAAGAGGAGGCCGTTCAGACAGAAATCGTAATCCGAAGGCTGGTCCCCAAAATCCCCGCCGTACTTCCAGTATTTTTCCCCCGCGGGGCTGCGGGCGGCGATTCCCTGGTCAATCCAGTCCCAGATAAAACCGCCCTGGAGGCCGTGGTAATTCTCTATCGCCCGCCAGTAATCCGCCAGACTCCCGTTGGAATTCCCCATGGCGTGGGAATACTCGATCATGATAAGGGGACGATCATCCTCCCGGTATTTGACAAAATCCGTAATAAGGCTAATGGGGGGATACATGGGGCTGATAATATCGGTAAGCCCCTTCCCCCTGGAAAGGGAATCCAGCGTAAAGGGACCCTGCCCCTTCCGGGGCCTGACAAAACCCTCGTAGTTGACAGGACGGCTGGGGTCCCGGTGACGAATCCAGGCGGCGTTCATCGCGTGGAGGGGGCCATCGCCGCTTTCATTACCCAGGGACCAGATGATAACCGAAGGGTGGTTCTTGTCCCGTTCCACCATACGTTGAACCCGGGAAGCATAGGCAAAGGCGTAACGCTCCTCATTACAAAGCTGATTATAAAAACAGTGGTTTTCGATATTCGCCTCATCCACCAGGTAGATCCCATAACGGTCACAGAGTTCATACCACCGCTCGTCATTGGGATAGTGGCAGGTCCGCACCGCGTTAAAGTTGTGCCGCTTAAGCAGTCCTATGTCGGTAAGCATGGATTGGGTAGACAGGGTTTTCCCGGTAAACTCATTGTGTTCATGGCGGTTCACCCCTTTTATGTAAACCGCCCTGCCGTTGATCAAAAGCTCCCGCTTCCGGACAGCAACGGTCCTAAAACCGGAGGCAAAGGCCGTGCTTTCGATATGGCGGCCCCCCTGGTAAAGACTCAGCGTCAGGACATACAAATTGGGAAGCTCCGACGACCATGGTTTAGCGCCGGGGACGGAAATATCAAATTCCACCCGGTTGGAATTAAGACGGTAATTACAGAGAAGTTCCGCCTCCGCCCCGGCAACAGCCCTGAGCTTTTCCGTGATAGGGCGGACATCTTCGGCCTTCTCCGGCAGGACAAAGGGGTAAAGGGCCCAGCGGATAGTGTGGGCCAGGGCACCGGCCTCAGTCAGAACCGGCTGGTTCCCCGTGCTTGCCCCCTCCGGCAGGGCGCCCCCCAGGGTAACAGAAAGACTAAGACTGCCGGTCCCCTCTTCATCGATCCCCCCCGGCAGGGCCTCCGCATCCTTAATAAAAACCGCTTCCGTACTGTAAAGGTAGACGCTCCGGTGAAGCCCCCCATACCACCACTGGTCCTGGTCCTCCACATAACTGGCGTCGCTGTAGCGGACCACCTTCAGCAAAAGTTCATTATCCCCCCCGTCTTTCAGAAGGGGACCTATCTCATATTCCGAAGGAAGCCGGGTATCCTTTCCCGCCCCCGCAAAAATCCCGTTCACATAAACCAGACAGAGACTCTCCGCGGAACCCACATGGAGAACCACCCGCCGGCCCTTCCAGGCGGAGGGCAGTTGAAAATACCGCCGGTGGTATCCGGTAGGATTACGGACAGGAGACCGGGGCGGCACAGCCTGGAAAGGCATCTGCACATTGGTATAGTGGGGATAGTCGGCAAAAGACGAAGAAGCCATAGCCCCTTCCTGCAAAGTCCAGGTACCAGGCACCCGGATCTTCCCCCAGGGAAGGGCCGCCCCCTCGTCATCGGGACCGGGCGTAAGCTTAAAATCCCATAGCCCATCCAGATTCAGCAGGAAGGGATTATCTTCGGCCCGGCGCCATTCGGGACCGGCAATAACATCGGCCAGGGCGTCATGCTCGGCGGCAAAGGGCAAAAGAGAAGCGCGGGCCGGAAGCCGGTTTATGCCCGGAATCTCCGGGTTTTCCCAGAGGGGAGGAAGACCGTCATGTTTCATATTATTCACTATAAGGGAATCTTCCCGGCATTGTAAGTTACGCTATTAAGGGCGCATCCCCGCCCCCTTTTGGGGCGGGGACCGGGCTATCGCTGCAATTCCTCAGCCCGCCTGCGGCGGGCTTCCGGTATTTCCGCTCTATCCCTTGCGCTGCTAAAAAATGGCATCCATGCCATTTTTTAGCACATTTATCACAGCCGGCCCCGCGGCGCGCCCGCCCGCCTAAAGACGGGCTTGCATTTGGCCGGGATAAATACAGTTGCTGTGCGCCGGGCGGATGTTACATTTTTTCCTTAACGCGCCCTTAGCGGGGCTCTTGTATACTAAGTAGATTTTTCCCCCACAGAGACCCGCCAGTTTTTCGCCTTTTTCTGCTCCTCGTACATCCGGGCG
>JAIRNB010000155.1 GCA_031258265.1 Treponema sp.
CAGGGCCCTGCCCAATTCATGTTCTTCAAAAAGGATCAGGTTCACAAGCTTTCCCCAATGGCCTGTATTGTGCCGGATAAGCGGTTCCCCGTATACCTGGGACGCAAGAACCACGGGAACCGGTTTACTATTTGGGGGCATACGGAGGCGCTACGCGAAGCCACATTGGTTTAGTATACAACCTTTGGCTTTTAGCTTTAGTTCCGGCACAACGCGCTCCGCGCGTTGTGCCGCGCGCGCTCTGGCCAAGCTAAAGCTTGGCCGCATTGGTGCAACACTGGGAAATTAGGGCCGTACCCTGCGTGCACTGCTCCGGCTAAAGCCGTAGCGCGGCAGTTTAATTTGGGGCTTTATTGGCACTCGTCAATGCCGCAATGGTCTAATATACAACCTACGGTTGCCTGTTCCGGGCTATGCGGTTCCGCATTATCTAATTTACAGCCTTCGGCTATGTGGCATTAGTTCCAGCACAACGCGCAAAGAGCGCGTTGTGCCGCGCACGCACTGCCCCGGTTAAAACCGGGGCGCATTTTTCAATTTGGGGGCATACGGAGGCGCTACGCGAAGCCACACTGGTTTAATATACAACCTTTGGTTGCTTTTACTGCGCGAGGGATAGAGCGGAAATACCGGAAGCCCGCCGCAGGCGGGCTGAGGAATTGCAGCGATAGCCCGGTTTTTTGCGGTTTACCGCAAAAAATGCGCCCAAAAAAAGGAAATCCCTATGCCTTTACCCCGGAGGATCGGGGCAACCCTTGAATAAGGGCCCTAAAAAGCGGATATTTGTAATACCCGGGGCGCAGGCTTCCGGATATTTTTCCATACAAAAAACCAGGGGAAACGATGGGTGATTTCATGTCCGGCGATAACCGGAATGACAAAAAGAATCAAAGGGGCGGGGGGCCGTTCAAACTGCCGGACCTTAAACCCTTTGGGGGCTGGAAGTTTACTATCGTGTATGTCCTTATCCTCATCGTGGGGATGAGTCTTTTCAACTATGTGTTCCTCCACCGGGTTAACCCCACCATTGATTTTTCCGAATTCAAGGCCCGGATCGCCAACGGGGAGATTAAACGGGTAGAACTGACTGAATCCTATTTCACCGGCTATACTTCCAGCCGTCAAACTCCGGCCCTCAGGTCCCCAATCCGCAGCCCTTACATGGGCTCCCCGGAGCAGATTTACCGCACGGTACCTATCGGCGATCCGGAGATTATCAAACTGATGGACGAGAAGGGGGTGGCCTACTACGCTGTGTCCCGGGAAGGGAGCGCCATTCTTAATATTATCTTCTCCTGGGTCCTGCCTATCGCCTTCTTTTTCTTTATCTGGCGTTTCCTGATGAAGCGCCTGGGGGGCGCCATGGGGGGGAATGTCCTTTCCGTGGGGCAGAACCGGGCGGTCATCGTGGCGGAGGGGGACATTGCCACCCGTTTCCGCGATGTGGCCGGGGTGGACGAGGCCAAGGAAGAACTGGTGGAGGTGGTGGACTTCCTGAAAAACCCCAAAAAATATACGGAAATCGGCGGTAAAATCCCCAAGGGAGTGCTGTTGGTGGGGCCCCCCGGTACGGGGAAGACCCTGCTGGCCCGGGCTGTGGCCGGGGAGGCGGGGGTTTCCTTTTTCCGCATGTCCGGCGCGGATTTTGTAGAAATGTTTGTGGGGGTCGGGGCTGCCAGGGTCCGGGATCTCTTTAAGCAGGCCCGGGACAAGGCCCCCTGCATCATCTTTATTGACGAACTTGACGCCATCGGTAAAAGCCGGCTTAACAATATTGCCGGGGGGAACGATGAGCGGGAACAAACCCTGAACCAGCTTTTGGTAGAGATGGACGGTTTCGACGGCACCAGCGGGCTTATCATCCTGGCGGCCACCAACCGGCCCGACGTGCTGGACCCCGCCCTGCTGCGGCCCGGCCGTTTTGACCGGCAGGTTCTGGTGGACCGGCCGGATTTGAAGGGCCGGGAGGAGATTCTGCGGATCCATTCCAAGGGAGTAAAACTGTCCCCCGCCACGGACCTGGCGGCGATAGCCAGGGTAACATCCGGGTTCTCCGGCGCGGACCTGGCAAATATCGTGAACGAGGCCGCCCTTCTGGCCGTCCGCGCGGGCCGCAAACTGGTGGAACAGCGGGACTTTGATGAGGCCATAGAAAAAACCGTGGCGGGCCTGCAGAAGAAAACCCGGATTTTACGGCCGGAAGAACGGAAGCTTACCGCCTTCCACGAGGCCGGTCATGCCCTGGTGGCCGCCTTTACCCCCAACGCGGACCCGGTGCAGAAAATTTCGATTATCCCCAGGGGCTTTGCCCTGGGTTACACCCTGCAGATGCCCGTGGAGGATCGTTATACCATCACCCAGTCCGATCTCCTGGGGCGGATCGATATTCTTTTGGGGGGCCGGATCGCCGAAGAAATGGTCAACGGGGAGTATTCCACCGGGGCCGCCAGCGACCTTACCAAAGCTACGGACATCGCCCGCAAGATGATCACCGATTACGGCATGAGTCAGCGCTTCCGGAATGTGGCCCTGACTTCCCGGGGAACCGGTATGGCGGGGACTGAACGGCAGGAACCCATGTTTCAGCGGGAATATGCGGAAAGCACCCAGCAGTATGTGGACGAGGAAATTGCCCGCATGGTGGAAACGGAATACGCCAAAACCAAGGAGATTCTGGAACAGCGCCGGCATATCCTCGATCAGGTGGCCGCCGCCCTGCTGGAAAAAGAAACCCTGGATGAAAAGGAATTCAAGGCCCTTATAGCCGAAGAATGAGGCTGTGCGGATCACCACAGCGTGGTTTTTTAGACCAGGTTTTATATCTGGGGCGCATCCCCGCCTGTAGCGGGGACCGGGCTTTTCGGGGTTCCGCTTACGCTTCATTCCCTGCGCTTCGCTCCGGGAACGCGCCAGACCCTTCGGGCCTGACGCGCCCCTACAATCCCTTGCGCTATCACAGCCGGCCCCGCGGCGCGCCCGCCCGCCTAAAGTCGCCCTTGCATCTGGCCGGGATAAGTACAGTTGCCGTGCGCCGGGCGTGTGTTACATTTTTTCTTTCAACGCCCCTTACCAGGGCAATTACTTCGCCCCTGCCGGCCAGGACATCAGGCCTTCCGGGGCTGTGCGGCAATGTAAAAATGTGGCGGCCATTCCAAGTAACAGAACTTCTAACGCGGCGCGGTTAGGGGCAGGCCGCTTAAAATAAATATCTCCGGCCTATACTCGAAGTGCATGGTATCGTAGTACATCCACTTACCCCCCCAGACAAAACCGTAGGCTTCAAAGGCTTTGATCACCACATCGGGGGGGTGGAGCCGCTGGCTGTAGGGGACCGTCCACCAGTCGCTTTTGGTCCGGGATGTCCAGGCCCAGTAGCTTTCCTTCCCCCCGGATTTTGGAAGAAGGTCCAGGGCGGCCCCGTAGGCGTGGAAACTGCGGCTTTGGGTATCGGCGATACTGCGCCAGTTCCACCCGTCCAGGACTTCCAGGCTGTCTATCCACCGTTTAATTTCCCCGTTGGTCCTGGATTCCGCGATGATCCGTTCCTCCACCAGGGCTAATTCTTCCAGAATCGAATAGTGTACATACACCGGCCGGCCCAGGAAACGCAGGGACTTAACCCGGTCCCATGCCTCGTTTCGGCTGGAGGCCCGCCACAGGGTATCGTAAAAATGCTGGGAACGTTTGGGGGGATGCTGGAGGCGCCGCCGGGTCTGGGAACGAATCCGTTCCCCCTCCTCCGCTGTGGGCGCTTTCCAGGGAGGCAGATCGGCGGGGTAGTTGTAGAAGGGCTGGGGATCGTATTCGGCAAAGGCGGCGCGGAGTTCCTGGGGAAGAAGCCGGCCTTCGGCATAGTAGAACCAGGCTTCCCCTATGGGGACCGCCCAGTCCTCGTCCCGGAATTCCGCGGGTCCAATCCGGTCCGGGTACGCCTGGGCCAGGGCCTTCATTACCAATTCCCCCCGGCTGGGCTGCCGCATGGGGGGCGGGGCGCCGGAAGCCGGAATTTCCCCCGGTAGAACGGCGGAATCCCCGGCCATAAGCGGAGAATCCGAAGCGCCGGCCATGCCCCCGTTTTCCGGCAGTTCCCTGTCAATGGAACGGCCCTCCGGAAGGGCGGCCTCCAAGCCCTCCGGACTCCGGTCCGGCGGCAGTGTCTCTTGGCTGGGAACGGCGGATTTAAGCCGCTTTTGGCTGTTCTCCCCGGCATAAAAGCCGGAGTCCCCAGGCAGGATCAACCATAAAAGAACCAGCCCCCAAAGAAGGCCGCGAAGGAAAGGCTTAAGAGAAACCACAAAAAAATGCTACCAAATTATGAAAAAAATGCCCAGCATCCGGGCGAAACTGGCTGGTGGAAAACAGCCCCCGGCGATTCTCCGCTTTTAC
>JAIRNB010000201.1 GCA_031258265.1 Treponema sp.
TCTATCCCTTGCGCTGCCCAAAAATGGCATCCATGCCATTTTTGGGCTTTACGTTTTTGCGAAGCAAAAACGTATGCGTTTATCACAGCCGGCCCCGCGGCGCGCCCGCCCACCTGAAGGCGGGCTTGCTTTTGGCCGGGATAAATACAGTTGCCCTGCGCCGGGCGGGTGTTACATTTTTTCCTTAACGCCCCTTACCAGGGCAATTACTTCGCCCCATGCCGGCCAGCGCGTTGAGCTGGAATAAAAGCCGGCCATGGCGGCGGCAAACAGGTTCTATAGGTTCTATATGGTTATCGTGGTATACTGACATCATGATCCGGTTTTTGTTTTTCCTCCGCTTCCGGCCCCAGCTTCGTCATACCAATCCCCGAATGGTAGATAACCTGGAAGGCCGGGTTTTAGAACTTATGCGGGAGGCCGGAGGACTTGAAAAAAACGAGCGCCGGATGGTCAGCGCCGTTTTTGATGAAAATTCCCTGGGACTGGGACTGGATATTCTTACCTGTATCGAAAGTATCCGTTCCAGCATAGAATCCTGCGCGGACGAACTGTTTGGTTATGCCCTGGTGATCGGCAAAGACATCCAGGAAGATGCGGGAGAACAGCTTTGCCGGCGTTTTTCCTCTCCCCGGAACGCGGGAATCTACTGCGACAGGGATATTAGGGAACTCCTGGGCTGTTATCTTTTTTTTGAAAGCCCCGCCGGTCTTCCTTCCGGCGCCGGAAAGGGGGATTTTGCCCGGGTGACTGCCAAAAATCCCCTGGAGGGCCTGCGGTCCCCTGTCCCCATTGAGGCGGAGCAGGCCAGGCGATTCGGTATTGTTACAAACTTAAAACGGGGGAAAACAAAAAACGCCCTTGTTCTGGGCCCCGAATTTTCCGGGAAAAGGGCGGGAATCTATGAATTCATCACCGGCTGCGCCCCGCCCCTGGCGATCCGTTTCGCTTCCGGTATTTTCGGCCCTGGCCGGGGGCTTAACGCCCTTTCCGATGCCTATAGCCCGGATATTCGTTCCTTCCTTGTAGACGACACAGGTCTTCCGGGCGCCGGGGACCTTGTAACGGCAAGTACCAGGGACGAATTGGATCTTTTGCAGCAAACTATTTTCCGGGACCGGCTTCATGGGGAGCTTTCCCCGCTTTTGCTCAAGACAGGTCGGCGCTTTTTGGGGCTGCTTCTGGAAACCTACGTTAAAGTTTCCCTGGGCCGGAAACTCCAGGCGGTTCTTGTCCTGGAAAATATTGACAAAGGGGCGGAGGAGGCCGTCCGGATTGTACAGGAGATCCTGGCCCCCTATTCCGCCAAAAATTCCGCTTCCCAGCCCAATCTTGAAATTTACGCTACCGCTTCCCTGCGGGAGGGTTCCATTGACCGGTCCTGGGACCGGCTTTTTTCCCGGATCATCCGGCTGGAAGGGGGCGGAGGCGGCTACAGTCCCAATATGTCCAGGGATCTTTGGGAGATCTGCTATGCCTTTGCCCTTCTGGGCCGCTATTTTCCCGGCCCCCTGCTCCCCCAACTCCTGGCGGAGGGCGGTAAATCCCCCAGGACTATCTCCCGGGCTCTGGATATGCTGATCCGCGCCGGCCTTGTGGATACCCCCCGGGACCCCCGGCCCCGGATTAAGGATTTTTTCTCCCAGGCCGAGGCGATTCTGGGCGGGCGGAAGGTCCCGATCCGTTGTATGGTGCAAAACCGGCTTTTGGACTGGGTTTTTTCCCGGCGTTTTCATCCCTGTTTTGCCCTGCTGGACGCCCTGGCAGATCTGGGCGGGGGGGCGAAGGTATTTGAAACCATCAAACGGGGGGATGAGCTTGTCCTTAAATCCCTGGTTACGGATCTATCCAAGGGTTATTCCGCCGGTTTTGAGCAGGCCCTGAGGGAGGGAAAGCTGAAATTCATTGTCGGGTCCCAGCGGGCCCCGACGGTGGGATACCTGATCCGTACATTTGGGGCTTTGCTCAACGGGAATGACGGGGATATTAGGGAAGCCTTTCGTTCCGGTCCGGCGGAGGACCGGATATATCCTCCCTTTAAGGCCCAGGTATTGATAAACGCCGCCGCTTACTTTTTGGGAATCCGGGATCTTGATTCAGCCCAAAGCGCCGTCAAAGAAGCTTTTGTCCTTAGCCAGGATCTTCCCTGGTCCGGCCTTGCCCAATCTAACCGTCTGCTTTCCCTGGTGAATCTTTCCAAACAGCGGATGGGGGAAACCGTGGATTACGCGGGTTTTGCGGTGGAAAACGCGGAGAAATCCGGTAATTATGAAGAACTGGTTGTGGCTTCTTTTTACGATGCGACGGTTCAGTTCCTCTATGGGAATATCTCCCTGGCTGAAAAACTCGCCGCCGCCGCCGAGACCCAGGCGGCCCTGGCGGGCCGGGCGGAATGGATTGACCGGGTCCGTTTTTTCCGGGGCAAACTCGCCTTTGATCTGGGGCGCTACCAGGATGCCCTGCGTTTTTTCCAGGAAGCAGCGGAGAATCCTTCGGGAAGCCCTTCGCCGGAAAAACTCTCCCTCCTTGAAGCCTGGGCCTACCGGGCCCGGGTCTACTCCCAGAATCCCCTGCTGCCCGGCCCCGGCGGCAGTATCGATGCGGAGCTGTTCAAGATTGAAGGGGCCTACCTGGGGGGGGATTATTCGCGGACCGTAGACCTGGCGGCGGCGCTGGGGGAATCCCTGCCGGCGGAAGGTTTTATCTACACCGAACAGCCGGACTGGCGCAGCGGTTTTGCCCAGTGTGAACTTCTGCTCCTTTCTCCCCGGGAATTTTGGGGCCGGATGGTTTCGGTTTACCAGTCTTTAGCCCTTTGCCACCTTTCCCCCGGCGATAAGGCGGAGGCCCTTAAGATCATGCAGCGGGTCTTGAGGGATGAGCGTCTTTCGGAAACGGATCCCTGGGATGCCTTTTATTACTATGCCTGGTACCAGGTGCTGGAGGAATCCGGCGCCGCCCAGGTGGATATGAATACCGCCATCAGCATGGCTTTTAAGCAGCTCCAGCGGCGGGCCAGCCGGATAGATGATATTAAAACCAGGCAGGCTTACCTTACCCAGCCCCGCTGGAACGGCGCCCTGAGCCTGGCGGCCAAGGAACACCGGCTTATCTAGCAGCCTGTTGCAATGTAGATTTTTTGCATATAGACAAATGATCTTGCAAAATTCCCATTGCGTGCGTATTGCCGGCAGGGATGCCGGCTGTAGTGGATTATTACGTTTTTGCAAGGCAAAAACGTAAAGCTAAAAAATGGCATGGATGCCATTTTTTAGCCGCACAAGGGATAGAGCGGAAATACTTTTGGCGAAGCCAAAAGATTGCAGCGATAGCCCGGTTCCCGCCGCCTCCGGCGGCGGGAATGTGCCCAAATATTAACTCAACATTTGCCCTGGCATTTCAACGGAATTTTAAGCGCGGAAGCCCGCCGTCAAAGCCCTCAGAGTTCGGCCCGGTAAAAGTAGATCACCGTGGGGGAGGAGGCCCGCCGGGCGACCATGTTGCCGTCCATGCTGGTGTCCGGGACGTATTCTATCCGCAGGCCCTGGGCGTCCAGGGTATACATGAAGCGTACCGGGCCGGCCCTGTCAAAACGCAGGCTAAGGGCCCCCTGGTAACGCTGCTGGAGGATGGGGCTCAGGTACAGGTCCATGGTAACGGAACCTCCCTGTCCGGCGGAAGCGGGGATCACCTGGGGGATAAGGAGGCGGTTCCCGGTCCAGGTAAAGGCGGCGTCGGCGGTAAGGGCCAGGGTCCCGTAGTTGTTGCTGGTGAAGACCGGTCCCTGTGCGTACATGCTTTGGAACAGTTCTTCCCGCCGCCCGGTTTCCTGGATGATAAGGTCCTCCACGTCCACCGCCAGGGCCACGAAGATTAGGGATCGCAGGGCCCCGCCGGGTTCGGTGAATTGCAGCGCCATGGTGGTGTCCGAGCGAAGGCTCATCTGCAGGTTAGTTCCCTCGAAGCGCCATGTCCGGCTTCCCGCGGCCCGGATTCCCGTGTAGGCGAAGGTTTGATCCAGTCCGGGGACATAGATATGGGCTATCCCGGTATCCTGGCCGGGGGAAAACCCCCAATGCCGGGAGAGTTCCTCCAGGTTGAAGCGGCCGGTGTTTACCATGGTTAGGTAGGACTCGGCGGACCAGGTGCGGGCCAGGAGGCGGTCCAGTTCCGGGTCCTCCCGTTCCCCCTGTTCTTCGGTCTCCACCACCAGGGGCCCCCCGTTATGCTCAAAGAATTTCAGCCGGTAGGAGAAGCAATAGCCCGTGGTCCCGTCTTCGGTCATTACCTGATACCAGTCCCCGGGGAGGGGATCCCCGGAGGCCCCCACCGCGGGGTTTCCCTCCGCCTTGCCCAGTACCTTGAGGATCTCCGAAATTTTAAGCCGGTACACCCGGCGGGCGCCGTTATCCGGCTGTTCCCGAATCGGCAAACCGTCCTGGAGGTTTTCCGCGTAGGTCCGCCCGTAGCTTCCCATGGCTTCTGCCCTGGCCAGGGCCTTTTTTCTGCTCCCCGCCAATTCAAGGTGGGCCAGGGGGACTTCGAATTTATCCAGCCCATCGGCGGTTTTTAAGCCCGCCGGGACCCCCGCCACCCAAACCTTGTCGATGTTGGACCGGATATACACCGGCAGCACCGTACCCGCGAGAATCTCCGGTTCCTCCGAAGACCAAAGCAGCACCCCCCAGCCCAGACGGCTGGAACAGGCGGAGAGGAGCAGGATGCCGCCGGTGATTAAACCGCGGAAAAGAAGCCGGAAACCCTTTGCCGGACAGCCAAAACCGGGAAAGGATAATCTGGAAACCATAACTCCGCTATTATATGGGGAACGGGGAACTCCTACCTAGTACCTTGTCCCGGTTAAACATACCCTGCGCCTGGTCCGGGGCGCAGGCCGGGACTTTGCCGCGCGTTGCGCGTAAATGTCCGATTTTTGTCAGGGCTTCAGCGGGAAAGGAATTTTTGCGGCGTATTGGCAGGGGACGGGGAACAAGGGCGGGGCTCTTTCAGGGCAACGCTGATTAACTTGACGCTAATCATCGTTGCCCTATTATTTTTCTCGTTTTCCTGCGGAAAACGCGCTTTTTCAAAGCGGCGAAAAAACCACATTAAAGTAGCACTGATTTATTCTCGA
>JAIRNB010000291.1 GCA_031258265.1 Treponema sp.
CGCCCCACTGGGCGCCAATGACAACGATTTTCATGGAAACCTCCGCACCAGGGTAGCCCAAAAAGCGGGTTCCTTTCAATGACGCGGCATGGATCTAAAAAACCGGTATCCAAGGTATCTTGTTATATTTGGGCGCATCCCCGCCCACGGCACACCGCTCAGGCCGGCCATGAAAAAACAACCACAGGTTGTTTATTAGCCCCATGTGGCACGGCCTAGCGCCGGTAATGCCCCAATGCTGAACTAATGCGCCTCAGCATTAGCTGAGGCAGAGCGCGCCTTCGCGTATTTTACCGGTATAACGGCTTTCACCGTGTGCCGGGCGTGTGTTACATTTTTTCTTTCAACGCCCCTTAACGGGGCGCTCTCGTTTCGCCGGGACGGGGACCGGGCTATCCGCTTCAATTCCTCAGCCCGCCTCCGGCGGGCTTCCGGTATTTCCGCTTCTATCCCTTGCGCGATAAAAGCAGCCGAAGGCTGTATATTAGATAATGCGGAACCGCATCAGCCCCTTCGGGGCTGTGCAATGTGGTCCAGCTTTAGCCGGCCCCGCGGCGCGCCCGCCCGCCTAAAGTCGCCCTTACATTTGGCCGGGATATATACAGTTGCCCTGCGCTGGGCGGGTGTTACATTTTTTCCTTAATGCGCCCTTACCAGGGCAATTACTTCGCCCCATGCCGGCCAGCCCAAACCTGCGGTTTGGGCTGAAACTGCAAAGATGACTGACACCGCTTTTTGACAGGCGGCGGCTGCTTATCATGGGTTCCTAATGGCGGTCTATTCAGGGTAAAAAAAAACTTATATAAGTAAAGAACAATATGGAGTTTGAAGAACTAAGCTTACACCCCGATCTACAGCGGGGTATCGCGGAAGCTGGCTACGTCACCTGCATGCCTGTCCAGGAACAGGTCCTTGCCAATGCCTTTGGCGGCCAGGATTTATATGTCCAGTCCCAAACGGGAACAGGAAAAACCGCCGCCTTTCTTGTCGTCATTTTCCAACGTCTCCTGACAGAAGAACTTTTGGCCGGCAAGAAGGCCATTATCATGGTTCCCACCAGGGAACTGGCCGTCCAGGTCGAAGAAGAGGCTAAACTGCTGGGAAAGTACCTGCCCTTTAAGGTAGGGAGTTTTTATGGCGGGGTGGGCTACGCGCAGCAGATTCAACTGCTCCGGGAAAACGCGCAGATTCTGGTGGGTACCCCCGGCCGGGTCCTGGATCTTAACAAATCCGGCAGAATGAACCTTATGGACATCGCCTTTTTAGTGCTGGACGAGGCGGACCGGATGTTCGACATGGGTTTTTACCCGGATCTCCGAAAATTGATCAAGGTGGTGCCGGCGGCGGACCGTCGGCAGACCATGTTGTTCAGCGCTACCCTTAACGCCTGGGTTAAAAATCTGGCCTGGGAGTACACCAAGAATCCCCATGAAATTGAAATTCAGCCGGAGACCGTAACGGTGGAAGAGGTGGAACAGTTCCTCTACCATGTGCCCTCGGAAGATAAGATGCGGCTCCTTTTGGGCATTTTAGAACGGGAAAAGCCCGAAAGCGCCATTATTTTTTGCAATACCAAACGTTACACCGAGATCATTGCCAAGCGGCTGCGGCTCAACGGCTATGACTGTGAGTTTATCATCGGCGATCTGCCCCAAGTTAAGCGGCTCAAGGTGATTGACGATGTGAAGGCGGGGAAGATCCGTTACCTGGCGGCCACCGATGTGGCGGCCAGGGGCCTGGACATCGAAGGCCTTGCCATGGTGATCAACTACGACCTGCCGGTGGAATCGGAGAACTACGTTCACCGTATCGGCCGTACCGCCCGGGCGGGAAAGACGGGCAAGGCTATTACCCTGGCCAGCGAGCAGGATGTCTATGAACTGCCGGACATAGAAAGGTATATCGGGAAGAAGATTCCCTCGGAGATCGCCGCGGAAGAACTCTACGCCGTGGAGGACAAGAGTTCCGGCCTCCGGATCCGTTCCGAATTCTTTGGCGCGGGCCTTTTTGGAGGCCGCGGCGAGTCCGCGGGCCCCGGCAGACGCGGCGGAGGACGGGACCGGGAGCAGGAGCGCCGGAGGACGGAGCGCCGGGGCGATAAAGGCCGGCCTCCCCGGCAGAGTTCCCGTCCCCCCGCTCCCGGAAAAGCTCCGGCGGGCCAGGATGGGAGTCGTCCCGGCAGGGGCGGGGGGGAGGATCTTTCCAAGCTTCCCTTTGAGGAGCGGATGGCCTACTACCGGCGGAAGTACAAGGGCCCCAGCCCGGCCCCCCGCCCGGAAAAAGAGGCCGCCGGAAGCGCCGGTGAAGGCCGGGCCGCCAAAGGCCGGGGGAACCGTCCCGCGCCGGCCCGGCGTGATGAGGGGCGCGGCCGGCATGACCAGGGGCCGGCGCGGCAGCCCAGGGGAATTTCCCCCGGCGACAGCGGGCCGGCGAAAAAGCGTCCCCGCCGCGGCGGAAAAGCCGCCGGCCGCGGGAAGGCGGAGACTCAGATCAGTCCCCCGCCGGGGCCCGCCGCCATTCCTGCCGCCGGGGAACAAGCCCCAAAGGGTGTTTTTAAGAAATTCCT
>JAIRNB010000052.1 GCA_031258265.1 Treponema sp.
ATTACCGCTCTATCCCTTGCGCTGCCCAAAAATTGCATCCATGCCATTTTTGGGCTTTACGTTTTTGCTTTGCAAAAACGTATACATCTATCACAGCCGGCATCCTGCCGGCAGGCTGTATATTAAACCAATGTGGCTTCGCATAGCGCCACCGTTTTCCCTCAAATTGAATAAATGCGCCCCGGTTTTAACCGGGGCAGTGCGCGCGCGGCCCAAACTGCGAAGCAGTTTGGGTTGGAACTAAAGCCGGCATCCTGCCGGCAGGCTGTATATTAAACTAACGTGGAACCGCATAGCGCCAGTGATTCCCCGGTGTTGAACTAATACGGCCCCTCTAATCGTTGTCCCGGTTGGCCTGGTAGATCTTGTCAAATTCGTCGGAGATAATATTAAAAACTTCGATAAGGAAGGGATCAAAATGGGTCCCCCGTTCCGCCACCATCTTTGATACCGCCACATCGTGGGGCAGAGCCGGTTTGTAGCTCCGCTGCATCCTCAGGGCGTCATAGACATCGGCGACAGAAACAATGCGGGCCGCCAGGGGGATCATCTCCCCCTCAAGCTGAAAAGGGTAGCCGCTGCCGTCCCAGCGTTCATGGTGGGAAAGGGCAATCTCCTTTGCCATGGGGTTAGGATAGGTGGAAAGAATAAAAGCGCCGTTCTTGGTATGCTCCCGCATGACCGTCCATTCCCAATCGGACAGGGGGCCTTCCTTGTTGAGAATATCGTCGGGGGTGCCGATTTTACCCACGTCGTGCATGCTGGCAAGAAAACCAATATTTTCGATAAAGTCCGCGTCAATGTTGGGGTATTGGGCCCCCAGGCTGTAGAACAGTTCTTCCGCCAGCCGCTTGGAATAGTAATTCACCCGGGTGATGTGTTTTCCCGTATCGTTGTCTTTTAGTTTGGAGGCTTCCAGGAGGCTTAAAAACACCGCCCTAAGAAGCTGTTTATTTTCTTCGGTTACGTCATCGAACATGACGGCGAATTCCGCCGGGTCCCTGGATATTTCCGCGGGAAATATGTACAGCCGTGTTTGGACTGTGGCCATGTCCTGGGACTTGATCCGGGTTTCCCCCTTCCAGGAATAGCCGTTTCTTCCCTTGACAATGGTTTCCCGGATGCTGCGGATGTCTTCCACCTTGAAAAATTTGCCGAAAATATCGAAGAAGTACCTCCCCGCCATGGCGGGAAAACCGATAAAAAGCTTGCCGCAGGCGGGGTTTGCCGCGATAATCCGCATTTGCCGGTCGATAAAGAGTATGGGGAACAGGCTGCTCATGAAGGCGTTAAGGGCCGTGGAAAACTGCCGGGGCTGTGATCTATTTTCCGGTCCGGCTTTGGTGCTGCCTAAATCTATAGCTTTCCCAAGTAACCCGGTATGGGGCAAAGATTCTCCTGTCCCATCGAGTTCTTCAACGAGTTCCAATACTTCCAGTTCTTCCGCGGGAACATCCATTTCTCTACCAGACATTACTTTGTGAACTTTGTATCCGCATCGCTTTCTCGTAGATATTCGGGGGCGGACAATACATCGTTTTCTTCATTATTCATGATTATTTTTCTTTTTGCAACCGCCGCCAGTTCCAACCCCCGGCCCCTCCGGCAGAGGGGGTCCAGCCGCAGCCGGTCCATGAACGGCCGTCCTTTTCCTTCGGCCCCTCCTTCCTTGAGCCGGGAAAGGAACAGGGGGGCGTCGGGACCGGTAAGGAGGACTGTTTCAGCGTCCTCTTTAGCGGCGGAATGGATCAGCCGGACGATACTCTCCAAATCCGCATCCATTTCCTCCGATACCCGCCTTTCCCCGGCATAAAGGGCGGTAAAAAAGCGGCCCTTCTTGGCATCCAGGAGCGGCAGCACAAGGGCCGGCCAGGGGGACCAGGGATAGGCCATGCAGTCCAGGGTAGGGCAGGCGATAAGGGGGATGTCCAGGGCCAGGGCCATGCCTTTGGCGGCGGAAAAGCCAATCCGCAGTCCGGTAAAGGAACCGGGACCCCTCATGCAGGCCACGGCCTCCAGATCCTCCGGCCCCATTCCGGCCTCTTTCAAAAGCCCATCCGCCATGTCAAGGAGGAGTTCCGAATGGCCAAGCCCCGCGTCCGCTTCCCGGTACCAGCGCCGTTCCCCCGCGATTAGGGCCGCCGAAAGAACCGGCGTGGCGGTGTCCATGGCCAGGATGATCTTCACGGCAGTTCCCCCAAAACGCGGATAATCCGGGAATTTCCCCCGGTAATTTCGATTTCTACCCGGATTGTCCGGGGCGGCAGGGCAGTCTCGATACGTTCACTCCACTCAATCAGGCAGATCCCCCCGCCGTAGAGCAGTTCCCTGCCCCCCAGGGCTTCAAAATCGTCTTCCCCGTTAAGCCGGTAAGCGTCGATATGGTAAAAGGGGAGGGGATCTTTAAGCTGCGCCTCGTATTCCGAAACAATGGTGTAGGTGGGGCTGGTTACCTCTTCTTCTACCCCCAAACCCCGGGCGAGTCCCTTGGCGAAACAGGTTTTCCCCGCCCCCAAGGGTCCCCGCAGGGCCAGGACGCTGCCGGGCCCCAATTTTAGGGCAAGCCGTTCCCCCAGCGCCTCCGTTTCTTCAGGGGAAGCGGAAGAAAACTCAATCGGGGAGGCTTCCCGCGGAATCCAGGTCATCAATGGCTTTTTTAAGCGCGGAGTTTAAGGGTATCAGGGGGTAATCTACCTTGTCGATAAGGGTGATAAGTATTTCCTTTTGGCCCGTAGGCTTATGCTCAATCGAAAAATCCAACCGTATATTTTGGGATTTATTAATTATCTCTATAACCGCTTCGCAGGTATAAAGTCTCCGGTAATATATGGGCACATCCTTCCGGACAATGTTTTTTACCTCAAGAATTTTCACTTTTTAACCACCTGATTTTGAAACTCCACCTTATTCGAGGGGCTTTGATACCCAAGAGCCCGCTTACGCGGGGGAGCTCTGGGGCGGTTCAATTCCTCCGCCAACAATGGCGGGGGAACAGAGCCCGCTATAGTAAATTCTCGATCAACCACCGGCAAGTTTTCCACGGAAAAACCTTATATTCCGCCTAATGTTTCCGGCGCTATGCGGTGCCGCATTATTCAATTTACAGCCTTCGGCTGTATATGGCCGGCATGGATGCCGGCTGTGATAAACGTATACGTTTTTGCGAAGCAAAAACGTAAAGCTAAAAAATGGCATGGTTGCCATTTTTTAGCAGCGCGAGGGATAGAGCGGAAATACTTTTGACGAAGCCAAAAGATTGCAGCGATAGCCCGGTCCCCGCCTTG
>JAIRNB010000374.1 GCA_031258265.1 Treponema sp.
TTATCCGGTCCGGTTCCGGGCTTTCCCCCTGGGGGCCTTCTTTTTTCCCGCCCCGGCGGGACCTTCGGCGGGGGATTCCATTGTGCCGATGCCTTTGATTTTTTCGATTTCGTCCCGGACATAGGCGGCCTTTTCAAATTCCAGGTTTTTGGCATGTTCCAGCATTTCGTTTTCCAGGGCCCTGATCAGCTTCTGCCGCTGGGCGGGGATCAGCACGTTGTAGGATTTCTTGAGGACCTCAATAGAGGACGCGGCGGCGTTTTGATCTTCCTCACAGTGGCGTTCCAGAATATCGGCAATGGCCTTCTTCACCGTGGTGGGGGTAATGCCATGCTCCTTGTTGTAGGCAATCTGTACTTCCCGCCGCCGGTTGGTTTCCCCGATGGCGCTTTGCATGGCGTCACTCATCCTGTCGGCGTACATGATCACCTTGCCGGCGGCGTTCCTGGCCGCCCGTCCGATGATCTGCACCAGACTGGTGAGGGAGCGCAGGAATCCTATTTTGTCCGCATCCAGGATAGCGATAAACGAAACCTCTGGCAGGTCTATCCCCTCCCGCAGCAGGTTGATCCCCACCAGAATATCAAAATCCCCGGCTCGCAGGCTAGTTAGTATTTCTACCCGTTCTATGGTTTCAACTTCGCTGTGGATATAACGGACCTTAAGCCCCAGGCCGGAAAGGTAGTCCGTTAAATCCTCCGCCATCTTTTTAGTCAAGGTAAGGATAAGGGAACGTTCCCCCTTTTTGATCCGCCGCTGTACTTCGGCGTAAATATCCTCCATTTGGCCGTCCGCGGGGCGCACTTCGATCTCCGGGTCCAAAAGTCCCGTGGGCCGGATAAGCTGCTGAACGACTCGGGCGGACTGGCCGGTCTCCACCGCTCCGGGGGTGGCGGAGACAAAGACGGTTCCGTCCAGCCGTTCCACAAATTCATCGTAACGCAGGGGCCGGTTGTCCAGGGCGCAGGGCAGGCGGAAACCATAGTCCACAAGACTCTGCTTTCGGCTCCGGTCTCCGGCGTACATGGCCCCAATTTGGGGCAGGGTGACGTGGCTTTCGTCAATAAAAGTCAGGTGCCCGGCCCGGCCCGGCCCGCCCTTGGGCAGGTAGTCGATCAGGGTGTCCGGGGGCTCGCCGGGTTCCCTGCCCGCCAGGGGGGCGGAGTAGTTTTCAATGCCGGGGCAGTAGCCCATCTCGGTAAGCATTTCGATGTCGTATTCCACCCTGGTTTTTAGCCGCTCCGCCTCCAGGTTCTTGCCCGTGTTCTTTAGGAATTCGTAACGTTCCGCCAGTTCGCCTTTGATCCGGTCCAGGGCATTGCGGATCATGTCCCGGGGCATGACAAACTGTTTGGCAGGGTAGATCAGGGCCCGGTCCAGGTTGTCCAGATATTTCCCGGACACCGGATCGTAGCGGCGAATCCGCTCCACCCTGTCCCAGTCCAGGTCCATCCGGTAGGCTTCTTCCAGGTAGGCGGGGTAAATCTCCAGGGTGTCCCCCCGGCGGCGGAAGCAGCCCCGTTCCAGTACCGCGTCATTCCGCTCATACTGCAATTCGATGAAACGGCGCATCAGGGCCTCCACGTCGATCCGGTCCCCCACAGTAAAGGTGGCAGTCATCTTCCGGTAGACCTCCGGGGTAGCCAAACCGTAAATACAGGACACCGTGGCGACGATGATCACATCCTCCCGCTCCATAAGGCTGCGGGTGGCCGACAGCCTCATCCGTTCAATTTCATCGTTTATTGACGCATCTTTTTCGATGTAAAGGTCCCGGCTGGCTACATAGGCTTCCGGCTGGTAGTAATCGTAGTAGGAAACAAAATACTCCACCGCGTTGCGGGGAAAAAACCCCTTGAATTCCCGGTAAAGCTGGGCCGCCAGGGTTTTGTTATGGCTGACGATCAGGGTGGGCATCTGCACCGCTTCGATAATCTTGGCCATGGTAAAGGTCTTCCCTGAACCCGTGACCCCCTGCAGGGTCTGGTATTTGTCCCCCGCCTTAATCCCCGCCGCCAGGGCCGCGATAGCCTCTCCCTGGTCCCCGGCGGGCCCGAAGGGGCTTACGACTTCAAATGGGTGCATTGGAAAAGTATGGCCGCCGCCGGGCGATTTTTCAAGCCGGAAAAAGAACATGCAAGGCCCTTACTTTTTTCGTTTGTTTTTGGGCGCATTTTTGCGCGCCAGGCGCGCAAAAACCGGGCTTTCCGGGGCTCCGCGGGTCCCTTACCCGCTCCGGCCTCCTCGTCCCGCCGGAGGCGGGACTGCGGTGGCGCGCTTCGCACCCCCTCCAATCCCTTGCGCCTCCCTTATGGCAGTATTTTTCCGGTGGTATAGCATAGTAAACCGGTTCTAAAGGATTCTGTGCGTTTATCGTGAGTTTCCCCTTGACACGGTTTTGTTTTTCAGGTAAAAAGAGAATCATTTCGGGCAAGTTTTGGAAAAGCCCTGGGATTATTTGTATTTGAAGCAAGGGCGGTCTTTTTAATATTTGTGAAAAGCCTGTAAAACAAGGAAACATTGATATGAGTTGTGTTTCGTATTGTAGAACCGTTACCCCCCCATATATATATACGAGTAAATTTTTCTTTAATCATTTCCATCTCAAAAGGCGGGCGAGCGTCTGCTGTAAATATCCCCTTGTTCATCGTTCGATTTGAAAGAAACGGAGTGTAGGGCTATGAAGAAGATAGGTATTATCGGTGGCTGCGGTCATGTGGGTATTCCCCTGGGTCTTGCGCTGGCGAGCAGGGATTTTGATGTGACTCTGCTGGATATTAACGCTTCCGCGGTAGATCAAATAAATCGCTGCGTCCTGCCTTTTAAGGAAGCGGGGGCAGTAAAAATACTAAAGTCACATATAGGAAAAAATTTAGCCGCTACAACAAATGTACAAATGGTAAAAGACCAGGAGGCGGTGGTGTTTGTCACCGGTACTCCGGTGGATGAGCATCTCAATCCAAAAATTAATGATGTGATAAAAGTCATTAAGACATATCTTGAGATGATGAATAAAGAACAATTAATAATTCTGCGGAGTACTATTTTCCCTGGAACAACCGAATTGATCATTTGGCTGCTGCAAGATAGGTTTGGGGCGGCCAAGCTGGCATTTTGCCCCGAGCGCATTGTGCAGGGCAGGGGCATTGAGGAAATTTTTAATCTGCCGCAAATTATCGCCGCATCTTCAGAGAAGGCATATCGGGAAGCCTATGATATTTTCTCAAAGATCAGTCCAAAAATTATCCGGTTGGCCGCCAGAGAAGCTGAATTGGTAAAGTTGATTACCAATACGTGGCGTTATCTGGAGTTCGCCGCAGCCAATCAATTTTACATGATGGTTGAAAACGAGGGATTGGATTTTTATACAGTGTATAATGCCATAAAAGCGGATTATCCCCGGGCAGATCATTTCCCAAAAGCGGGGCTTGCCGCAGGTCCTTGTTTGTTTAAGGACACCATGCAACTTTCCGCTTTTTATCGGAATAATTTTTTCCTTGGTCAATCCGCCATGCTGGTGAATGAGGGGCTGCCAAATTTTCTGGTTGGTCAACTGGAAAAGAAAATGGGTTCTCTGGAACATAAGAAAATTGCGGTGCTTGGTATGACCTTTAAGGCCAATAACGATGATATCCGGGAAAGCCTGTCTTTTAAAATAAAAAAGCTGCTTGAATTCAAGATGGCTGTGGTACTCATCACGGATCCTTATCTTAATACTTCGCTGTCCCTGGCTAAGGAACTGAGCAAGAATAACATGACACATTTAGAGGTTGGGGGAAATAGAATAATTCCAATCTCCGTGAAACCGCGCTTGTTTTAGTTTTATCTTTTCTAATTCCTCATCACTTACTTTCTTCCCCGT
>JAIRNB010000378.1 GCA_031258265.1 Treponema sp.
GCGGGGAACCGTTTTACCATTTACACCGTCTACCCGGAACAAAATATTTCGATATGGGTTATCGACGGCCGGGACAAAACCAACACCGCCATCACCGTAGGCTACAGTATCCTTAACCGCAGCGCCACGGTGGATGTGGGGAGCCTCCTCTACCATTACGGCGGCGGCGGCCATCATCAGGTAGGGACCTGCCAGGTGGACAACGCCAAGGCGGACGAAGTTATCCGGGAAATTCTGGACAAGGTAAAATAGCAGTAATATTAAGGCAAGGAGCCGCGGCGGCTTCGCTGCCGGTCTCCCTGCCCCGCGGCCGCCTTTACTCCAAAAAGGGATTCCAAAACCGGTTCCCGTCACGGAAGGTAATCCAGATCCCCAAGGCGAATAACAACGCCGCGATAATCAGAGTTAGAATATCCGTTCCGCCAAAGGACCGGGCGCTGTACCAGGTTCGTTTTTTGTACTTGCCGAAACTCCGCAGTTCCATGGCGCGGCTGACCACATCAATACGGTCGATAGAAGTAAAAATAAGGGGAAGAAGTATGGCCGCCGCCCCCCTAAGCCGCTTTATGGGCGGCTGCTTCCGGGAGAGTTCTATGCCCCGGGCCTGCTGGGCCTGGGAGATGTTTTCGTAATCCCGCTGCACATCGGGGATGTACCGGAAGGTAAGACTCACCGCATAGGCGATGGTGTAGGGTACGCCGATACGGTTGAGGGAAGCGGCAAACTCGCTGGGGTGAACTGTAACGATAAGGAGTATGGCCAGGGGCAGCACCGTGGTATATTTAAGAAAGACATTGAGTTCATAAAAAAGCTGTTCCCAGGTAAGGGTAAAGCGGCCCCAGCCCCTGCTGATGACATGACGGGTCCCGTATATGGCTACCCCCTGCTCAGGGGAAAAAATATAAATTGCGATGAGATTAAGAATCATAAAGACCACAAGGAATTTAAGGACAAAGGCCAGGTCCCCCAGCCTGATCCGGGCCAGGCCGAAGATCACAAGGGCAATAACAGTCATGACGCACATGATCCGGGTATCGTAGCCCGCCATAGCCAGCACGGACCAAAGAAGAAAAACAATAAGCTTGGTGGTCCCCGAAAGGGCATGTACCGGGGAAGGCCGGTCTATATAGGAAAGGGCGAATTTACCCACCGGGACGACTCCTGTTCCGCCGTTCATAATCAATAAAACGCCGGACAAAGGCCCTGGCATCGCCGATCCCCGCCTTCAGCGCCAGATCGTAAAGGCTGGTCCGCTTAAGATTTGCGGCGGCGATAAGCTCCTCGTCGGTAAGAATATCCGCGGGCTTCACCAGCCCCCCTTCTCCTCCCGCGGCTGAAATAAGCCGCCCCCCGGTGATAACCGCCGCCCGGACTGAATACTCCAGCATAAGGTGCATGTCGTGGGTGATCATAAGGATACTAAGTCCCCGCCCCCGGTTAAGGTCCCTGAGAAATTCCATAATATCCGTGTAATGGCGGTAATCCTGGCCCGCGGTAGGCTCGTCCAGGATAAGAAGCTCCACGTCGGTCACCAGAATAGCGGCAATGGAAAGTCTTTTTTTCTGGCCGTAGCTCAGGGCGTTTATCGGCCAGTTTCTGAAGGGATACAGGCCGCAGATTTCAAGGACATGGTGGACCCGTTCCTTTACTTCCCCTTCTCCTATCCCCCGGTTTCTCAGGGCCAGGGCGGCCTCATCAAAGATCATGGGAAAAGAAAACATCTGATTGGGGTTCTGCATTACATAGCCGATATGTTTCGCCCGTTCTTTTATAGATAAAGACGATATATCCCGACCCTTAAAAAAAATTGAACCGGAGTCGGGCTTTACAAAGCCGCAGATAAGTTTGGCCAGGGTTGACTTGCCCGCGCCGTTTTTTCCCACCAGGCTCACCGGCCATCCCCGGGGCAGGATCAGGGAAACGGCGTCCAGGACCCGGCCCTTGGCCGCGGTTTCAGGGTAAGAGAAAGACAGGGCCCGCAGTTCTAAAAGGGGAGAGGCCATTTCCTCCTGGACGGCCGCCGGCAGCGTCAGATCCCAGTCCCGGAATTTTTCCCTGTCGAATTCGATTTTGCCGATGTCTTCGCAATGGGTGTCCGCGCTGACAGGGATTCCCGCGTAGCGGAGGGCGCTTACATACAGGGGTTCCCGGATGCCCGTTTTTCGCAGCAGCTCTGTCGCCAGAAGTTCGGCGGGGGGAAGGTCCGCGGCTATCCTCCCCTGATCCATCACGATAATGCGATCCACCGGACGGTGAAGCACGTCCTCCAGGCGGTGTTCCACGATAATCACCGTTTTTCCCGTTTCCCTGTGGAGCCTGTCGATGATCTCCATGGCATCTTTTCCACTGGCCGGGTCCAAATTAGCCAGGGGTTCATCGAACAAAAGAATGTCCACATCATCAATGAGAACCCCGGCCATGGAAATTCGCTGTTTCTGGCCCCCCGAAAGATTCTGGGGGGATTTGAACAGGTGATCCTCCATGTCTACCAGACGCGCCGTTTCAAGGACCCGGCGCTTCATTTCATCCTGGGCTACGCAGTCGTTTTCCGCGGCGAAGGCAATATCCTCGGCGGAGCTTAGGCCCACAAATTGGCCGTCCGTATCCTGGAGTACGGTCCCGGCTTTTTTTGAAATGTCGAAAATGTTCAGGGCCGCTATGTCCCCACCCAAAAGCGAGAGGGAACCTTCTACGCGGCCCGGAAAAGCGTGGGGAATAAGCCCGTTAATGCAGTGGATCAGGGTGGACTTTCCCGATCCCGAAGGGCCCAGGATAAGGATCTTCTCCCCCCGCCCTACTGTAAGATCGATATGGCGGAGGGTCGCCTCAGCCTGGGCCTTGTACTGAAACGAATAGTCTTTGAAACAAAGGGCAGGCGTCATTCAACGGGAATACGTTAAACCGCCAATTTATTCGGCCCTAAGGCTGCCCGCCTTGGTTCTGGTTTTAGAATACCCAAAAGCCAGGAGGGACCCCAAAATGAGTATCACCAGGGAATTGAGTCCCCCGGCTACCAGTCCCTGGAGGAAAACCTTGTCCGCCGGTTCCTGGTAAATCAGAATATCAAGGACCGGGGCGATGCCAACCCAGGCCGCCGCGTTAGCCAGAATCTGTACCACGTTGAAGGCCAGGCAGTTTTTTATTCCGAATCCCCCTTCTTCGATCTTGTAAAACTTCCAGAAGATACCGGCCAAAAGTCCGAAAATGGCGTCGGCGATTACCCAGGACCACCAGATCCCGCCCCAGGTAAGGTCCGTGATGGTATGGCCGATGAAGGCGATAAGGAAGCCCGCCAGGGGGCCAAAAATTGCCGCGAAAAACGCCACAATGGCGGCGGCCAGGTTAAGGTTGGTATTGGGTACCCCCGATGGAATGGCGACAAAACGCATCAGCACAAAGGTAAGGGCCGCCCCAATCCCGACAGCCACTACAGTTCTGACAGAAATGATCTTTTGTGACATGACAATAGCCTCCTGAATTTTCTGGATAGAGTTGTTCAAAAACTTCAGTTTTTGAACAAC
Organism: Treponema sp.; assembly: GCA_031258265.1. Classification (GTDB taxonomy): domain Bacteria; phylum Spirochaetota; class Spirochaetia; order Treponematales; family Breznakiellaceae; genus JAISFT01. The sequence continues at coordinate 3,522 of JAIRNB010000378.1, forward strand.
AACCGCTTAAAAATAACCAAAAAACACGGATTTTGTTAGAAATCAGCGTTTTTTTGGAAGATTTGTAAGCCAAGTTTCGCTTGGCAAAGAACCAGCCGGGTTCTTGAGCAAGTCCAATGTAGCATACCTGTAAAGGAAATACAAGTAGTATATTAAATACATGGGAATAATATGCATAAAATTAACAGGTTCCGCCGCCTGGACTTTTCACAGGGCGGGTGCTATGTTGTCAACCGCATTGTCTGATATGCAAGCTGCGCTTGCCTGTCGCGGGCTTAGCTAAAGCTTGGCCGCATTACTCATATCTGGGGAATCACTGGCGCTATGCGGGGCCATATTTGTTAATATACAGCCTTCGGCTTTGCAGCTTTTGTTCCAGCCCAAACCTGCGGTTTGGGCCGCGCGCGCACTGGCCTGGCCGGCATGGATGCCGGCTGTAGTAAATGCCTAGGTTTTTGTGAAGCAAAAACCTAAAGCTAAAAAATGGCATGGATG
>JAIRNB010000033.1 GCA_031258265.1 Treponema sp.
CCGGGGAAAATCCTCCGGCGGCGGGGCCCTGGAAGTTCTGTCGGAGGCGGGGGATCTTTCGGAAGCGGCGGCCAATCTCTTTGACGCCCTTCACCGGCTGGACAAGCTGGGACTCCGCCATATCTACGCGGAGAAAGCCCCCCCGCAGACCCTGGGGGAAGCCATCAACGACCGCCTTGGCCGGGCGGCGGCAAAGTCCTAAGAGTTTGCAACAGGCCGCCGGCTGTGATAAACGCATACGTTTTTGCAAGGCAAAAACGTAAAGCCCAAAAATGGCATGGATGCCAGCTTTTGTTCCAGCCCAAACCGCAGGTTTGGGCCGCGCGCGCGCCGGCCAAGCTAAAGCTTGGCCGCATTGCTCAATATCTGGGGAATCATTGGCGCTATGCGAAGCCACATTGGTTTAATATACAACCTATGGTTGCTTTCACTGCGCAAGGGATAGAGCGGAAATACCGGAGACTTTACCGGAGGTAAAGTCGAGGAATTGCAGCGATAGCCCGGTTTTTGCGTGCTTGCACGCAAAAATGCGCCCATAAAAAAACGAAAAAGGTAAAAACTGGTCCCCCGCTTTGAACAACTCTATTCTCCGTTCCCTTGCATAGCGGCGAATTAAAGGGTATCATGTTCCCGTGCAAATCTATAAACGTACTACTTTTAACCTGGTAAAGAGTATTGTCCAGGCGCCATTGACGGGCGTTTTTATTTTTGTTATTACTCAATTTTTCCTGCCCCTTCGGATTTGCCTTGTCCTTGGTTCCGTGGCGGCGGCGGCGCTTCTTTATATGGCTTTTTTCAGTGAGAATATCTCCCTTGAACTGGGGGATGACGGTGTTTTTAGGTATTTCAAGCGGGGAAAGCTGGAAAACACCTTTGATCTTCGGAACTGCCGGCTTGGGTACTACCAGAAAAGCGAGTCCGGCTTTTTCGGCGACCATTCTATTACCTTGCGGATACAGGAGGGGGAAGCGGAGGAAATTTCGATTGACGCCGCGCCTTTGGGACCGGCGGCGTTTCATAAAATGTTTGCGGAAATGCAAGAATTTGCCATAAAAGATGAGCCCATACGGGCAAACAACAAGGAGGAATAGCTTATGAACCCTATTTATTTTGTCGTGGTCATCGTCTTCCTGGCGGTGGGGTATATGGTAAGCCAGAGCATGGCCCGGAAGTCGGCGGGAAACGTCAAGGAATTTCTGGCCCAGCACCCTGACGCGGTTAAGATATACCTGATGGGTAAATTCAGCATCGCCTCGGAAGCGGTGGTGGTGGCCACCGTAGACGGTGAACTGCCGGTCCTTTTTACCGAGGGCGGGTCCTTTGGTATTCCGGGGCTTCCGGGGGGCAAAAGCGGCCTCTATGTCCTGCCGGGGACCAGGACCCTGGAACTACAGTACACCCATAACCGTCCGGGTATTATGTATAAAAATGTAACCACTTCCACCGGACTGGTAAAAAAAGAGTTTGTGGTGGAGGCGGGCAAGACCTATGTCCTGGGCTTCGACCGGAAAAATGAAAATTTCACTTTTGAAACAAGCGTATAATTTTAGCATAGGGGGGCTGTAAAACTTTAGCTTTGCGGCCCCCGCCGTTTAAGGGCCTCAGTCACCGTTTAACCCGCTTAATTCATGGATACCGGCTTTCTGGGGGAGGCTGCCGTCCTTTTTTCACCGTCCTTTTTTGCCGCCTTATTTCACTGCCCTGTTTCACCGTCCTGTCTTACTGTCCTGTATTGACGGTATAAACCTTGTATCCGTATCGGAGCAATAAGGATTGTCTTTAACCGGGGAAAGCGGTATATTGGTATTGAATAGATGAGTAATTTAGTAAATAATTAGGCAGGTTTCAAAACCAATATTTGGAACCGCCCCTGTTGAAAGGCCGGGAGCCTTGGCCGGACCCGGCGGCTTACCAGTGAAAACGGGCCGGAGGAACCCATGGCAGACAGAAAAGTTTACATTGACTATAACGCCACCACTCCTCTCAAGGCGGAGGTAAAGGCCGCCATGATAGAGGATTTTGAGGTATACGGAAACGCCTCCAGCATGCACGGCTCCGGCCGGCTTGCCCATGCCCGGGTGGAAGAAGCCCGGTCCGCGGTGGCAAAACTCCTGGGGGCTAAATCCCGGGAGATCATCTTTACCTCCGGGGGTTCGGAATCCAACAATACGGTGTTCCAGACCATGCGGGATCTGGCTTCCGGCCCCGGCGTCCAAGGAGGGCGGACGGAGATCATCACCAGCGCCATTGAGCATCCCTGCGTGTTGAATTCCGCCGCCTATCTAAAATCCCTGGGTTTTACGGTCCATTTCCTCCCGGTGGACGAGTACGGCAAGCTGAAGATGGATGTCTTAAAGTCCCTGCTGGGGGAAAAGACTCTCCTTATCTCCGTGATGATGGCCAATAATGAAATCGGCACCGTCCAGGACATTAAAGAAATTGCCGCCCTGGCTAAAAAGGCGGGGGCCTATACCCACACCGACGCCGTTCAGGCTGTGGGGAAGATCCCCGTGGATGTGAAGGACCTGGGGGTGGATTACCTTACCATGTCGGCCCACAAGATCTACGGCCCCAAGGGCATCGGCGCCCTTTATGTCCGCGAAGGGGCCCCCGTCCTTCCTTTGATCCACGGAGGCCACCAGGAAGACGGCCTGCGGGCGGGAACCTACAACAACACCGGTATTTTGGGTTTCGGCAAAGCCGCGGAACTGGCCATAGGGCTGGTGGAAGAATACGGCCGCAGCCTTTCCGCCCTGCGGGAGCGGCTTCGGGAAGGGCTGCTGGCCCATATCCCCGACATCAAGATCAACGGCCACCCCAGGGATCTGCTGCCCAATACCCTAAACGTGTCCTTCCCCGGCGCGGAGGGGGAGTCCATCCTCCTTTCCATGGATATTATGGGGATCGAAGCCTCTACCGGTTCCGCCTGCGCCTCCGGGAGCCTGGAACCATCCCATGTGCTTTTAGCCATTGGCGTGGGACCGGAACTAGCCCACGGTTCCATCCGCTTCAGCCTTGGCTGGGGGATCAGCGAAGCGGATATCGACTATATTATAGAGACCCTGCCCCCCATCATTGCCCGCCTGCGGGCCATGTCCACCCTCAGCCCCCATCAGGCCAAGGAGAGGGCCGCGGAACCGCAATTAACGCCCCGCTAAAGGGGAGGAGTAAACAATGTCCGACTGGCTGTATTCGGATACCGTCAAAGATCACTTTACCAAACCCAGGAACGTACTCCTGGATGACGAGGCCGCCTTTCCCGCGGACGCCCGGGGACAGACGGGGAATATCAAATGCGGGGATCAGATGCTCATGCTCCTGCGGATCAAGGATGACATCATCACCGACGTGCGCTGGAAAACCTACGGCTGCGCCAGCGCCATCGCCAGCACCAGCATGCTTTCCGAGACCATCAAGGGAATGAACATCCGGGACGCCTACAGCATCCGCCCGGAGGACCTGGTAGAAAAACTAGGGGGCCTCCCGGACTACAAGATCCACTGCTCCGTTCTGGGGGACAAGGCCCTGCGCACCGCCATAGACGACTACCTGGAAAAAACCGGCCGGGCGGGAATGTTAAAAGAGGCGGCCACCGAGATCTGCCACTGCCTGGGCATCACCGATAAGGACATAGAAAACGCCTTCCACGCCGGGGCCCGCAGCTGGGAACAGCTCCAGCAGGCCACCAAGATTGGCACCGTCTGCGGGGGCTGCAAAAACAAGGCCCTGGAACTCCTCCACGAATTCGCCCATATCTACGGGATGTAATATCTATAGGCGCGTTATAGCCGCCGTCCAGGGGATCGCTTAGAAATTTTTTAATGGGGGGAAGCCGCGGCAGCTTCGCTGCCGGTCCCCTCGCTTCGGCCTCCTCGTTCCGCTTCGCGGCCCTGCGATGTCCTCCGCTGCCCCCCTCTCCGGGGCTCCGCCCCAAACCCCAATTAACGCAGTTTAGCGCAGGGCGGCGGCCTCTTCGCGGGTACAGCGCCGCCAGAACTGGCTGCGGCCGATGCCCAGCCCAATTTCCCCCCGCATCTCCAGCGCTTCCGTTTCAAAACGGCCGCCGGTGCCGTGGCGGGTAATTTTACATCTGTACATATTGCCGTCTTCGGGGTTTACCACATGGCCGCCGGTCCAGGCTCCCTCGCTTTCCCTCCGCAGGCCGAAGATCCACGGCGTACCGGCCAGGGGCATCTGATTTACAAGCCCCGCCACCGGGAAGCCCTGGTAGCTTTTCTTGCATTTGGCCGCCGGTTCACTGCCCGGCCGGCCAACCAGGGAGAGCATCTTGCCGTACAGTACGCCGCCGCTTTCGTATATTTCCCAGCCTGCGGTAACCTGGCCGCTTTTTTCATCGATACTAAGCCAGAACCCCTCCGCCGGGTCCAGGGCAAAACAGAACTGCCCCGCCAAAAACACAAGACAAACAAAAAACAGGTTTTTCATAGTGTTTACTCTCCTTAAGCAGCTCCGCGCTTTGTTTCCGGGACCGGCGCTACTCCCCCAGGGTTTGGGCATTTAGAATAAGGGCCGACCCGTCGGCCCGCTGGGTAAGAACCAGGTCATCCTGGAACCACAGGGAGGCGAAGGGGTGCAGCGCCGTTTGGGAGCGGGCCTCCAGGCCAAGGGCGGAATTAAAACGGCCCAGGTAGGCATTCCCCCCCGACGCGATGATGGCGTAAAGATCCGGCCCGTTGGTCCACAGGAGGCTTTGGGGGTGAATATCGTCTCTCCCCTGGGCCTTCATCTCCAGGGTCCGGCCGTCAATCTCGATAAGCCTGACGGCCCCGGAACCCCGGTTCTCCCCGGCGATGGCGATGATCCTGCCCCCGGCGCTAAGGACGCTGCGGACATTCACGGTGTTTACGGCGGAACGCCGCAGTTCCTCCCCCTCCCGGCTGATATAAACAAAACGTCCCAGGGGGGAATCAGGGCCGTTAAGGATCACCGCGATCAGGCCCTCTTCCTCCCGGGGGCTTCCCTCATTGATAAGGGCCTGCTGATCGGCGGCAATATCCTCCCGCTCCTGCCAGGCTTCTTCCCTTTTCTGTTCGGCCAGTTCCTCGTTCCGCCGGGCCTCTTCCTGTTTCTGATCCACCGCCTCCTGCCGCCGCTCCAGGTCTTCTTCCCGCCTGGCCAGTTCTTCCTCCCCGGCCTGTTCCCCCTGGGGGCTTTCTTCCGCCGTCACCGGGGGCCGTTCCCCGGCGGGCCGGCTTCCCGGTTCCCGAGGCGTTTCCCGGGATGCCGACGGCTGCCCCTGGGCGGTTTCCCGCCCTTCCTCATCGATTCGCCGCTGTTCCTCAATCCTCTGGCGTTCCTCGTCGATCCTCTGCCGTTCCTCGTCTATCTGCCGCTGTTCATCAGCGGCCTCCCTGCGCTGTTCCCCCGCCCGCTGTTCCGCTTCCTCCGCCTCCCGTTCCTTGAGTTCTACCATGTCCTGGCGCTGTTCTACCCCCCGGTCTTCATCCTTCCGGAGTTCTTCCACCACCCGGCTGTCTGATATAACAGAGGTATCCAAGGCGGAAAGGGAACCGGCTCCGCCTATGCCCATGGGAATGATCAGCAGGGTCCGGCCCGGCCATTCATCAAAGCGGATGGAAAGACCGGCCCGCTCCCGGTCCAGATGGCCGGTTACCGGTTCCTGGTAACGGGAACCGATATAGCCCCAATCCCCCCGGTAAACCGCGTTGTAAATAGTCACATATTCGGCCAGGAGGGTCGCGTCTTCCGCGCTGTAAAGGTAGGCCCCCTCCAGGTAGCCCTGGAGGATGAGTCTGAGGTTCCTGATATGGTCTACCCCGGTATCATGGCCCAGGCCGAAAATATCCGCGTTTAGCCTTCCCCCCTCCCCCGGCGTGGGAATGTGGATGACAAAGTACCGGCCCCTGGTTCCCGGTGTGTTGTTGCCCCCCCGGACCGCCTGGCCAAGGACATAGCCGATATTGCGAATCTGGGCCCGGCTTTCGATCCGGGCATGGGGGCCTTCGTAATTGATAAAAGTAATGGGCGCCTGGTTCTGTTCCAGTTCTTCCTGGTTTACCTGGGCCGGCAGGGGAAAGGCCAGCAGAATCCCCGTTAAAAAAAGAATTTTCCGCAGCGCGGAAAAGAAATAACGCATGATAAACCTCGTTCTTAGGGCCCCCGCCGGGGGGCCTGTGTGAAGGGGCCCGTCCAAAACTTCTATTTTGGGCAAGCCCTTAAAATTTACAACTATTTCCACAAGCCCTCAAGCTCCTGTTTGGCCAGGGCCCGGACCGGATTGGAGCGGCCCGGCGAGTTGAGGGCGGAAAGGATACGGATTCCCCCCGCGCTGAGGGGGGGACCGGAAAAGCGGCAGAGAGACCCCGCGGCCAGGGCCACCGCCGTAAGCACCTGATCATCCTCCGGGAAGCCCGTCTTGAATACCGCGTTGGAGAAGGCCCGCAGGGCCTTTCCCTCTTTATCCTGGCCGATAGCGCCGATTGCCGCGGCGGCGGCGGCCTTAACTACGGATTCCCCTTCTCCCTCGAAGATCCGGGCCAGGAAGGGGACAGTATCCCCGGAACCTATGAGGGCCAGAAGCCGGAGGGAGCGGACCCGGTGTTTAAGCTGAACCAGGGCTTTGGGGCGGGGGCTGTCAAGGTCCCTGCCCGAGTCAATGGTTTCCATTAAAAAGGCGGTATACTCAATTTCCCTATCTCCCACCCTGCCCCGGCTTATGTCTTCTTCAATCCGCCTGAGCCGCCCTTCCAGCAGCTCCTCCTCCCAGCGCAGGGGATTACCGGCCCAGGACGAAGGGGGAGGGGAACCGGCGCCGTAATTCCCCTCCGGCGGGGGGCCGTACATCGACAGGGGACGCCGCCGGACCCGGTCCTCCATCCTGAAGGCGCTGAGAATCCAGTCCAGCCCCCCGGAATACAGGATGCCGTCATCCCCAAAACCGGGGACCACACTGGTCTTTTCCAGGTCCCTGCGCCAGAGCAGTTCACCGTCCCCGGTAAAACCGGCGGCACAGGTCTTTGAAAGAAAATAGATTCCCCGCTCGTCGTAAATCAGGCTTGGGGGTTCTTCCCCGCCGGCCAAGCCTTCCCGGAAGGAACCGGACCAGATCGGTTCCCCGCTAAGGCCGTTGAGGCCCAGGAGCCGGCCCGTATCCAGGAACACCGCCGCCGCCAGGCCCCAGCCCGCCGCCGCCAGAGGGCGGCCTTCCAGCCGGGGCAGGGGCTGGGGACCCCGGTTAAAAGCGGCGGAACGGAAATCGGCCAGTTCCATTCCGCCGTTACGGTAGAAAATTAGGACCCGGCCGCCGTTTTCAGGGGAACCCAGGGGAACAATGGCCTTGGGTACGGCGGAAAGGTAGAGGGTTTGAATCTCCCCAAAGGGGCCAAGCCGCAGGAGTATGGCGCTTTCCAGGACCGTAACGATCCCCCCGTCCTGATCGAGGACCGGGGGAATGGCCATGGGGGAGCCGAGGGGCCAATGCCAGAGCCTCCGGCCCGCCGCGGTGAAGCAGGAGACCGATTTTCCCGCCGGGACAAAGAGGCGGCCGTCCCATCCGCAAACCGGGGGTCCCGACAGGGGGGCCCCCAGCTCGCTGCGCCACAATTCCCGCCCCACCCGGTTCACCGCGATAAGGATCCCGTCGGTCCGGGCGATGTAACTGTGGCCCTCCGGGGAACGGGTCAGGAAAGGGGAGAGGCGGCCCTGGGAATAGTAGCTCCACAGGGGCCTCCCCTGGGTGGAAAAGGCTTTGAGGTTCCCGGAATCCAGAATCACCGCCACGGAACCGGCCTGGGTCTGGGGAGGGCCGGTAACGATTCCCCCCAGGGCAAACCTCCACAGGGGAAGCTCCGTTTGGGCCCAGGGCCGGGGGCCGCCTCCGAAGAACAGCAGGACCGCCGCCAGGGAAAGGCCGGACAGGCCGGGGGGCCGGAGGCCGCGGCGGGATTTAACCGGCATGTTTTCTCTTAAAGACCGCCAGGCTTTCGATGTGGGCGGTCTGGGGGTAAAAGTCGAAGAGCTTCAAAACCGGCTTTTCCCAGCCTTTTAACAGTTCCCCGCTGTCCCTGGCCAGGGCGGCGGGATCGCAGGACACGTAGATTAAAAGCGGGGCGGGGGCCCGGCCAAGCCAGCGCCGCATGGCGGGGGAAAGGCCCTGCCGGGGAGGGTCCGCGATGATAAGGCCGTATTCCGGCGGCGGGTTTTCCCGTTCTTTTTTCTTCACCCATTCATTATCGGTCAGGGCGAAGAAACGGGCCTTCTCCGGGGGAACATTGGTCCGGGCCAGGGCCAGGGCCGCCGGATTTCTTTCCAGAAGATCGATCCGGGGGAAGCGGTCCGCCAGAAAACTTGCGAAGGTCCCTACCCCGCAGTACAGGTCCGCCAGGGGGAGGGACATATCGGCCCCCAGCGCCGCTTCCTCCGCTAAATCGAGGATTTCCCCGATCAAAAGTTCCAGGGCCGCGGCGTTGCTCTGGAAGAAGATTCCCGCGTCCATTAAAAGTTCCCGGTCCCGGACCCTCAGCTTTCCCCGGCTTTGGCCCCCCTCCAGGAGCCTTAGCTCCCCCCTGGCGTACAGGGTAAAGCGATCCTTCCCCGGCGGCGCCCTCAATTCCCCGGACCGGAGCAGGGCCCGGATTCCCGGATCCGCCACCGGGCAGTCCCCAAGGGGGACCACCCCGCCGCCGGCGGCGGATTTGAAGCCCGGGGCCCCCTCCCCCCGGTGAAGCTGAATCCTGTTGCGGTACTCCCAGGGAGGGGAGGGGACGACCGTGATTTCCCCCAGGGGGATATGGGCAATACGGTTAAAGGACTCCCGGATTATCGCTTCTTTGACCTCCAACTGGGCGTTGTAGCTTAGATGCTGCAGGGAACAGCCTCCGCAGTCCGGCCCGGCGGAGAGGACGGCGGCGGGATAAAGGGGGCAGCGGGGTTCCTCCCGCAGGGGGGAAGCGCTGATCAGCTCCAGAATTCCGGCCTCCGCCCAGCCGCCATGGTCCCGTATTACCCGGCCCCGCAGCCGGTCCCCCGGGGCGCTGTAGGGGATAAAAACCACCTTCCCTCCGGGCCGGGCAAGCCCCGCCCCGCCGCCGGCAATTCGTTCTATCTCCGCTTCAAAAACATCCCCCGCCGCCATGATCCCCCCCCGGTACTAAGTTCTAAGCCTATATCAAAAACCGGCGTAATTGAAAGAATGACGAATAGGAGGTACAATCTATTCATGGAAGGACTTGATACTTCACAGGATTCCACAATTTGGCTGTCCGCAGCCAAGGGGCTGCGTCTTTTTGTCCGGCGCTGGGTTTCCGTGAAGCCGGGTTTGGAAAAACCCCGGGCTGTTCTGCAGTTGGTACATGGAATGGCGGAACATTCCCTCCGTTATGAGCGGCTGGCCCGCAGACTTAACGCCGAGGGTGTAGAAGTATGGGCCATGGATCTCCGGGGCCATGGTTATACGGCGGATTTGAAGGTAAATGATCCCGGCTGGGGGGGATGCCTGGGACATTGCGCCGATCATGACGGTTTTTCCCTGGTAACCGGGGATATTGACGCCCTGAACCACCTGATTTTAGAAAAATGGCCCGGTCTTCCCCTTTTTCTGATGGGCCACTCCTGGGGTTCTTTTTTAGTCCAGAACTATATAGAAAGTTACGGGGGGGTTAAGGGGATAAAGCTTGCCGGTTGTGTTCTTTCGGGGACCAGGGGTCCTGACGGATTAAAGGTCCGTCTTGGCGTTCCGGCAATGAACTTCTTTTCGCGTTTTGCGGGGGTCCGGCGGTATTCTTCCCTTTGCCGGGCCCTTGCCGACGGCCCCTATAACAAGCCCTTCCGCCCCAACCGGACCCCCTACGACTGGCTTTCCCGGGACACCGGGGAGGTGGATAAGTATGCCGCCGATCCCCTCTGCGGGAAACTCTGTTCCGCCGGTTTCTACCGGGATCTAACCGCCCTTCTTGATCATATCCACAGGCCGGAACGGATGGAGCGGATCGACCGGCGGCTTCCCATTTATGTATTTTCCGGCAGCGCGGACCCTGTGGGGGAAATGGGAGCCAGCCCCACCACCCTGGTGGACGCATACCGGACCATGGGCATCGACAACCTGGAATTCGTCCTCTACCCGGACGCCCGGCATGAACCCTTGAACGAGACCAACCGGGAAGAGGTGACGGAGAACCTTTTGACCTGGATTTTGAAACATATTCCGGAATGATGGGGAGAATCTGTGCGAATCCGTTATTCGGCAGCTAAAGACGGGAAACTTATCAAGAAAGCGGTGGTCTATACCCGGGATGAACATGGTATCTCCCCGGCGGACGTGGACGCCGACGCCGTTCATATTACCGGGCGGCTTAAAGACGCCGGTTTCGAGACCTATATCGTGGGCGGCGCGGTGCGGGACCTGATCCTAGGGAAAAAACCCAAGGATTTTGACATCGTAAGCCAGGCCAGTCCCGGCCGGATCAAGAAGATCTTCCGGAATTCCCGGATCATCGGCAACCGTTTCCGGCTGGTCCATGTATACGCGGGAAAGAAGATCTTCGAGGTCTCTACCTTCCGTTCCCTTAAAGACGGCCCCACCAGCAACACCTTTGGGACCATCGAAGAGGACGTACTCCGCAGGGACTTTACCCTGAACGCCCTTTTTTACGATCCCCAAAAACAAATTGTGGTGGATTTTGTCGGGGGCATGGGGGACATCGGGAAAAAGAAGATATGCCCCATCATCCCCCTGGCGACCATTTTTACGGACGATCCGGTACGGATGATCCGGGCGGTAAAATACGGCGCCGCCGCGGGCTTTAGGCTGCCCCTGTCCCTGCGCTGGAAGATCCGCCAGGATTCCCCCCTGTTGGCCCAGGTTTCCCCCTCCCGGCTGACCGAGGAGATCAGCAAGATCATCCGCTCCCCCTCCGCCGGGAGTATTGTTGAACAACTTAACGCCATGGGCCTTTACCGTTACCTCCAGCCCAACGCCTCAAAGCTCCTAAAGGAGAATCCCGGTTTCCGCCGCCGTTATTTGGCGTCCCTTTCCTCCGCCGCGGAAGGGGACGAAAAACCGGGCTGGGCCATGAGTTCCCTGATACGGAGTTTCCTGGAAGACAGGACGGACTGGGAGGCAAGCGATCCCCAGGAGAACTACAAGGCCGCCTTTATTGCCGCCCGCCGCTTTGTACTCCCCATGAATCCCCCCCGGGTGGAACTGGATCATGCCGTAAGGCTGATCTTTGCCGAACATGGTCTGGCGGTTAAGCGGGCCCGTTTTCCCATACGGCTGCGGGAGGGGGCGGATTCCGCTTCCCCCGGCCCCGCGGAGGCCGATACCCGTTCTCCCGGCCCCCGGCCCCCTTCCGCCGGCAAGACCCCCGGTCCGGCGGATGAGAATTCCGCCCCCAGGAAACACCGCCGCCGCAGACGGCATAAAGTTTCCGCCCCGGAGGGAGGGAAGGATTAGCGGCCCAACACGATTGAACTTGGGGATTTGGGCGCATTTTTTGCTGCCGCAAAAAACCGGGCTATCGCTGCAATTCCTCAGCTTTACCTGCGGTAAAGCCTCCGGTATTTCCGCTCTATCCCTTGCGCGATAAGGGCAGCCGAAGGCTGTAAATTAGATAATGCGGAACCGCATAGCGCCGGTAAATTCCCCAGATATTGAGCAAATGCGCCTCAGCTTTAGCTGTGGCAGGGCGCGCGCGGCTCAACGCGCTCCGCGCGTTGAGCTGGGACAAAAGCCACAAAGCCGGCAGGCTGTTATTAGATAATACGTAAATGGACCTGTTCTGCAATAAAGGCTAAAATTTT
>JAIRNB010000085.1 GCA_031258265.1 Treponema sp.
TCCCGGCCGGGAAGTTCCACATGGGTAAAAAGCCCCGGAGGAAGTTCCGCCGCGGCAAAGAGTTCCGCCAAAATCCGGCCTACCCCGGCAGTGGCGCCGGCGACCTTGAGGAGTACCGCGTTCCCCGCCAGCAGGGCCATTACTACTTCGGCAAAGGGAATGGCGAAGGGGTAGTTCCAGGGGGAGATGATCCCCACCACCCCCCAGGGCCGGTATTCCAGGCGGCTCCGTTTATTGAACATCAGGAGGCTTGCCCCGGTAAGTTTCCGGGGCTTTAAAAAAGAACGGCCCCTTCTGATATAGTAATTAATCCCCATGATCGCCGGCAGAACCTCCGCCGCCAGGGCGTCTATCCGGAGTTTGCCGTTTTCCCGGTGGAGAGTCTCCACAATCTCGTCGATATGGGTACAGAGCCAGCGCGAGGCCCTTCTAAGTTTCCGTCCCCGTTCCCCGTATGGCAGGCCGGCCCATAAGACTTGAGCCTTCCGGGCCCTTTGTATCAGCTCCCCCAAATCCCCCGCAGTGATACGGCCATCAGCGTTGCTGTTCAGCGGTTTATCCTGTTCCATTTTTAGATTCTCCCCTTAAATTCGTCCATCGTATGGTTAATCCCCAAAAAACCGGCGGCCATGTCCAGGATAGCCGGAGGAAAGAGACGCAGGATAAATATACTTCCCACAAGACGGGGCATGATTAGCTGTTCTTTGTTTTTCAGCGCCGCCCTTACAATTTTTTTCGCGGCGTAGGAACCCTTCAGGATGGGAAGAAGCAGGGGGAAGCGGGTCTTAACGCCGGTAAACATACCGGTATCGATAAAGAAAGGACAAACCACCGTGGTCCTAACCCTGCTTTTTATACGCCGCAGTTCCATGCGTATCGATTCATTAAAACCATAAACCGCAAATTTACTGGCGCAGTAATCCGCCAGACCCCGCACGCCGATAAGCCCCGCGGCGGAAGAAATATTTATGATATGACCGGAATTCCGTTCCATCATTCCCGGCAAAAAAGCCTTAACAGTCCAAAAAAGGGCAAGAATATTTACCTTTACTGTTTTTTCGATAAGCTCGTCCGGGGTTTCCAGCATGGGCCTGCCGGAAACAATACCGGCGTTGTTGATCAGCATATCCACCGGACCCGTTTCCCTAATCAGGACCTCCGCCTGCCGGTAAACATCCTCCCGGCGGGAAACATCGCAGATCATAGCCCGGATAGAAAGCCCCCTCTCCGCGGCTTCCCTCTCCACCAGGGCCAGGGCCTCCCCGTTAAGGTCCCATACCACAACCCTGGCCCCCCGCTCCGCAAAATCAAAGGCCATTAAACGTCCAATACCGCTGCCGCCTCCGGTAATAAGCGCCACAAGACCCTTAACATCCTTCATCCGGTAGACCTCCGGTATTCCAATTTAATCCGGGGCCGTAGTTCCCGCAAGCCGGAACCGGGAATCCCCGGGAATTTTTATTCTTGTATCTTTTTTTTGGGCGCATCCCCGCTTCGCGGGGACCGGGCTATCCGGGGCTCCGCGGGTCCCTTACCCGCTCCGGCCTCCTCGCCCCTCCGGGGCTGCGGTGGCGCGCTTCGCGCCCCCTCCTATCCCTCGCGCAGGCCAAGAACAAACAACCGCAGGTTGTTTATTAGTCTACCGTGGCATGGCCTAGCGCCAGTAATGCCCCGTAGTTAAACCGTGCGGTGCGGCTTTAGCCGCACCAGTGCGCGGAGCAAGCGTAGCTTGTACATTAGACCAATGTGGCTTCGCGTAGCGCCTCCGTATGCCCCCAAATTGAAAAATGCGCCTCCGCTTTAGCGGAGGCAGGGCGGCCGCGGCCCAAACCGCGCTTTGCCGGGCGTATTTACCCTGGCCGGTATTTTCTCTATAGTGGCCCAATGGAAAGCCGTCCCGGGCCTACGGAATTTGCTTTGGCCCTGAATACCCGGCTTGAAAGGCTGATGCCGGTTCTTGCCCCCGCGGGAATAGTTCTGGGTTTTTTGCTGCCCGCTGTTTTTATCAGGCTGCGGCCCTTTATTCCCTGGATCTTCGGGATCATGACTCTTTCCGGGGCCATAAAGCTTAAAGCCCGGGAATTCGGCCTGGTGCTGCGGGACCCCCTGCCCATTACCGTTACCTTTTTTAGCTCCCATCTGATCATGCCCCTGGTAGTGTTCCTCGTTTCCACCCTTATTTTCCGGGAAAACGGGGGCATTATCGCCGGTTATGTCCTGGTTTACTCTGTCCCCACCGCGGTATCCGGTTTTATCTGGGTTAATATGTACCGGGGGGATAGCGCCCTGGCCCTGGCCCTAATTCTTATCGCCACCATTGCGGCCCCCTTTATAACACCCCTTACCATATCCGCCCTTCTGGGCGCCAGGGTGGTCCTGGATATATCGGGAATAGCCCTGTCCCTGGTAATGATGGTGCTGGTCCCCACGGTGATCGGCATAGGGACCAACGAAATAAGCCGGGGGAAGATTCCCCGGATCATCAGCCCCTTTCTTAGCCCGGCGGCCAAACTTTGCCTGATCCTGGTGATTGCCGCCAACGCGGCGGCGGTGGCCCCCAGAGTCCGCCTGGACGATCCCCAGCTGTGGATCATCGCGGCGGTCTGTATCCTCTTTGCCGTCATAGCCTACTGTCTTTCCCGGCTTACCGGGCTGCTCTGCCGCCTGAACCCCGGAAAACAGGTTACGGTGTTCTTTTCTACGGGCCTGCGGAATATCAGCGCCGCCGCCACTATTGCCATTGAATTCTTCCCGGAGGAGGCGGCCCTGCCGGCCCTACTGGGAATTGTATTCCAGCAGACCATGGCCGCCCTCATGGGCCGGCTGCTTTTAGGTTCGCCCTTTCCTCCCAGGGGGGAAATACAAATTGGCGGCGGCGCCGGAACCGCCGGGCCGCCGCTTAAACGGAGGCGGTAATGAAGGCGTTCATGGACAAGGATTTTCTTTTAAAGACCGGGGCGGCCCGGCGGCTTTACCACGAAGCGGCGGCGGAGCCGATCTTTGATTACCACTGCCACCTTAACCCCAGGGAGATCGCCGAAGACCGCCGCTTTCCCGATTTAGCCTATCTGTGGCTGGGGGAGAACCGCTATGGGGATCATTACAAATGGCGGATGATGCGGGCCAATGGCGTTGATGAAAAGTTGATAACCGGAGACGCGGAACCCTGGGACAGATTCCTTGCCTGGGCGGAAACCATGCCCGCCCTGATCGGGAATCCCCTGTACCACTGGACTCACCTGGAACTGCAGCGGTACTTCGATATTCATGAAATCTTGAACAGGGAAAGCGCCAGGGCAATATGGGAGGGGGCCAATAAAAAACTACAGGGAGACCCTGATTTTTCGGTTTTGGGAATATTAAAAAAATTCAAAGTTTATGCGCTGGGGACCACCGATGATCCCGCAGATTCCCTGGAATGGCATCAAAAGATCCGGCGGGAAGGAAAGACCCCCGCCAAGGTTTTACCCTCCTTCCGGCCCGACCGGGTTTTGAATATCGAGAAACCGGATTTTGCCGCCTATATCGCCGCCCTGGGCAAGGCGGCGGGGCGGAGCATCGGTACTGTGGGGGACCTTTTGGCGGCCCTGGAAGATCGCCTTTCCTTCTTCGACAGCCTGGGCTGCCGGGCCTCGGACCATGGCCTGGAGTACCTGCCTTTTAGAATCTCCGGGAAAACGGAGGAGGTCTGGGAACGGGCCCTGGAGGATATTTTTACCGCCGCCTTAAAAGGCGGGATTCCCACCGTCGCCGGGGCGGAATCCTGGAAGACCTTTATCCTTACCCGCCTGGCCGCGGGGTATCAGCGCCGGGGCTGGGTCATGCAGATTCACCTTTCCGCCATCAGGGGCGTCAATTCCCGGGCCCTGGAGAAACTGGGGGCCGATACGGGTTACGATTCGATCCACGATCACCCGGTTTCTACCAAGCTTGCCCGGTTCCTGGATTATCTTGATAGTTCGGGGGCGCTGCCCAAGACCATCCTCTACAGTTTGAATCCCAAAGATTTTTACCCCTTGGCTACTATTATGGGTTCCTTCCAGGGGCAAAGTCCGGGGAAAATGCAGCTTGGTTCCGCCTGGTGGTTCCTGGACCATAAGGACGGCATGGAAAACCAGATGAAGCTTCTGGCAAATGTGGGGCTCCTCTCCCGCTTTGTGGGGATGCTTACAGATTCCCGCAGCTTTCTTTCCTATCCCCGGCACGAGTATTTCCGCCGTATTCTCTGTAATATTCTGGGGGACTGGGCGGAGGAAGGGGAAATTCCCTCGGATTTCGGGCTTTTGGGGGCTATGGTAAAGGATATTTCCTTTGGAAATGCCCAAAGGTACTTTGAAACTCCATAGAAATTAAGTATGCTGATTCCGGCATGAAAGTTTGGATAAAGTTACTTCTTGGAACCCTGGCAGGAATACTGGCGGCCCGTTTTTTGCCAGGGGACGATCAACGGATCAACGCCGCCCTGGGCTGGCTGGAAGATTTGGCCCTGCGGATAGGCCGTTATGCCGTGGTTCCCCTTCTGGTATTTTCCCTTGGCATCGCCGTATATGAACTGCGTCAGGAGGGCCGGTTCTGGTCCATGGTGTTCCGCAGTTTTATATTTATCGCCGCCAGCGGCCTCTTGGTAATTGCCTCGGGACTGGCGCTTATTCAGATCTTTCCTCCCGGCCGGATTCCCGTCCATGTGGAGGAGGAATTGGGGACCATCTCCCTGGATGCCGCCGGTAATATCCTTGCGCTGTTTCCTTCCAATATGTTCCAATCCCTGGTGGGGGATGGCGTTTACCTGTTCCCTGTCTGTGTATTCGCCTTTTTTTTGGGAATGGGTCTTTCCTATGACCGCAGCTTCGCCAAACCTGTTATTACCCTTGTGGATTCCCTTTCCAGGGTTTTTTATCATATAACGGTTTTTTTCTCCGAGATTCTCGGGCTTATTATGATCATCCTGGCGGCTTACTGGGCGCTGCGTTTTAAGGGTGTTCTGCGGGAAAAGGTATACAACGATATTATTATACTTTTGGGGGGCCTTAGCCTGGGCCTGTGTTTTATTATTCTGCCCCTGTTTCTTTATTTTTTACGGCCAAAGGTGAACCCCTGGGTTGTACTTTATGGGAATCTGGGGCCCGCCCTGGCCTCCTGGTTTTCCGGCGACATTAACTTTACCCTGCCTGTTCTGCTGCGCCACGGCAAGGAAAATTCCGGTATTCGCAGGCGTTCTAATACGCTTGTCCTTGCCCTTTTTAATACCTTTGGCAGGGCGGGGAGCGCGATGACGGCGGCGGTGGCCTTTGTTCTTATTATCAAATCTTATTCCCGCCTGGATCTTACCCTGGCAGATTCCCTTTTTATTGGGCTGCGGGCCTTTTTAATTTCTTTTTTCCTGGCCGGCCATCCGGGGGACGGCGCTTATACCGCCCTGGCGCTGATCTGCCTTGGATATGGCCGGGGTTTTGTTGAGGCGGGCTACCTGTTTCTTAAACCCCTGGCCTTCTATTTGGTTGCCGTGGGGACCTTTTTAGACGCAATGATTGCCTCTTTCTGCTCTTTTGCCATTGCCCGTTTAGGCGGCTATCAGGAGGACAAGAGTCCCCGGTATTTTATCTAACAGTTTGCCGTGCTTCGCGGATACAAGTTCTGTCTGTGGGGGAGGCGGCCTTGCATGTAGAACTTGTTTGGCCGGTCAAAGATTCCGGCGGGAATCCTGTAGTTAGGGAGACTCCCTAAACACCCCGCCGGAGTCCTAATTTGTTCACTAATCATAATTTTCTTATAAAATTCTTGTCATACTAAAAAAATTATGGTAACATAAGGGCATAAAATAATTACTAAGGAGTAATTTATGGCAAAAGAACAGAGTCCCAGTGCGGTATTTAAGTCGTATCTGGCGGAGTACAATCTTACGGCATCCAGGGTGGCGGCGGACATCAAGCTTAGTCAGTCCAGTATTCGTCTGCTGATTGGCGGAAAACTAAAAATATCCGTACCCATTGCCCTGCGGCTCGCCAAGTATTTTGGCAATAAGGCTGAATACTGGGTTGGTTTGCAGACGGCCTATGAATTGGCGGAGTCCGCCAAAGATCCTAAGCTTGTACCCATACTAAAGGCCATTCCCAAGGCCAAAAAGCTGGAGCCCAAGACACCGAAAGCTCCGGCGGGCAAGGCAAAGGCCGCCAAATCCGGCCGCAGGACCGCAGGCAGAACCGCAAAATAGCGGGGGATGCCGGACAACGCCTTTAAGGACGGGCCCCGTGTCCGTCCGGGCCTGTGCTGCCGGGGAGCCCTTAGGCTTTCCCGGCAGTTCTTTTTTAGCTAGAATAAACACCCATGGACATAGATAAGAACCTCATTGATAACCTGCGGGTAGAGGAAGATTCTCTGATTCGGAGTATCGGGGAAAAATTGGGTCTCCGGGGGGACCAGGCGGCGGCGGTTGCCGCTTTGCTGAACGAGGGTTGTACCGTTCCCTTTATTGCCCGCTACCGGAAGGAAAAGACCGGCGGCCTGGATGAGGTCCGGGTCCGGGAAATCGAGCGTCTTTACAATGCCGCCAAGAACCTTGAAGGCCGCCGGATAGAAATTATCCGGGGGATCTTTAACCAGGGGAAACTAAGCGCGGCGCTTTACGGGAATATCAGGGAGGCTGCCACCGCGGCGGAGCTTGAGGATCTGTATGCCCCCTACCGGCGGAAGAAGAAGACCAGGGGGATGCTGGCCCTGGAAAGGGGCCTGGGACCCCTGGCGGAGGCGATGAAGACGCTGGAGGCCCCTGCCCTCCTCGCCTTGGCGGAGGAATTTGCCGCCTCTTATACCGGGGGTTTGGGGGCGGAAGGCGGGCCGGCCCTGCCCCCAGGAAGGGGGGTAGCGGAAGACCAAGCGGAGGGGGATTCCCCGGCGGGTCCGCCTGAGTCTGGCGATTCCCCTTCCCAGGCCGGCGGCGGCTCCGCTGACCCTGGGGGGAGCGCAGGGCTGGAGCGAGGGGGGCTTTCCCCCCTTATAGATAATGAGTCCCAAAGTCCGGCGCCTTTTACGGCGGAGGACGCCCTGCGGGGGGCTATGGACATCATCGCGGAGGAGATCAGCCAGGACCCGGGGAACAGGGCGGTGGTAAAGGCCCTTTACCGGAAGGGCGGGCGGATCAGCGTTAAGGCTTCGGGGGTGAAGGGGAAGGGGGATGAGGAGGCGAAAAAGACTTCGACCTACCAGATGTACTGGGACTATGGGGAGGAGCTTTCCCGGATCAAGGCCCACCGGATTCTTGCCATTAACCGGGGCGAGCGGGAGGGGGTTCTTTCGGTGGCTATTGATGTGGACGAAGCTGCCGCTGTCCGGCTCCTGCTGGAGAAGTACGGGCCCCGCAATGAATATCATGAAAAGGCTGTTGAGGACGGTCTCCGGCGGCTCCTCTCCCCGGCGGTGATCCGGGAGATCCGGGGGGACCAGAAGGACGAGGCGGACGATCACGGCGTTTCGGTCTTTGCCGAAAATCTGAAGAACCTGCTTATGCAGCGGCCTATCAAGGGGAAGCGGGTGCTGGGAATCGATCCGGGAATCCGCACGGGGACAAAGTGCGTCTGCCTTGACGATACGGGGAAGTATCTGGGGAATTTTGTGATCTACCATCACCGTGTGGAGGAAGCGAAGCGGCTGCTGCTGCAGGGGATTAAACAGTACGATGTCCAGCTTGTCGCGGTGGGGAACGGTACGGGGAGTCATGAGGCCCAGGAGCTGGTAAGCCAGGTGATCGGAGAAAACAATCTGGAGCTTCTCTACACCGTGGTGGACGAAGACGGCGCATCGGTTTACTCCGCCAGCGATATTGCCAGGGAGGAATTTCCCGATCTGGATTTGACGATCCGGGGGGCTGTTTCCATTGGCCGGCGGCTTCAGGACCCCCTGGCGGAACTGGTAAAGATAGACCCCAAATCCGTGGGGGTTGGGCTTTACCAGCACGATCTTAACCAGAAAAAACTATCGGAGACTCTGGACGAGGTGGTTTCTTCGGTGGTGAATAACGTAGGGGTGAATCTTAATACCGCCAGTTTTTCCCTTTTGAAGTATGTTTCCGGGATCAACAGCGGCTTGGCTAAAACCATTGTCCGTTACCGGGGGGAGAAGGGCCGTATTGAAAGCCGGGCGGAACTGGTAAGTATAAGCGGCATGGGGCCCAAGAGTTTTGAACAGTGCGCGGGCTTCCTGAAGATTCCGGAAAGCGCCGAACCCCTGGACAATACCTGGGTTCACCCGGAGAACTACCCCCTGGCCAGGGAGATCCGGGCCATCCTGTCCGCCGCGGGCGTCCCCGATCTTCCGCCGGAGGCTGTGGCGGAGCTTAAAGAAAAACACGGGGCGGGGGACGCCACCATTGCTGATATAACCGGGGAACTAAAAAGGCCCGGCAGGGACCCCCGGGAGGGCTACGCCAAGCCGGTGGCCCGGAAAGATGTTCTCCGTTTTGAGGATCTGAAAGAAGGAACCCTGGTGACGGGGAAGATCAAGAATGTGGTGGACTTTGGAGCCTTTGTGGATCTGGGGATTAAGGAAACTGCCCTGGTCCATATTTCAGAATTGAGCGGCCACTTTGTTAAGGACCCCCTGGGCCTGGTGAAGGTGGGGGATGTGCTGGAGTTTAAGATTATCAGCCTGGACCAGGAACGCCGCCGTATCGGACTTTCCCGGAAGCTGGGGCAGGACCGGCCCGCCGGAAAAAGGCCGCCGGAAACCGGGAATTCCGGGGCGGAGGAAAACGGGGAAAAGACCGCTTCGCCCCGGTCGGCGCGCCGGTCCCAGGGACCGGCGCATCACGACACCGGGGAACGGCGTCCGGCGGGAGAATACCGTCCCGCCGTCCCGCCCCGGCGCGGAGAAACGCCGGCGGCTTTCCCCCCAGGGGACCGCGCTGTTCCGCGCCCCGAACGGGGGCCCCGTCCTGCGGGGGAGTATCGTCCTGCGGGGGAACACCGGCCTACTGGGGAACACCGCCCCATGGGGGAGCGCCGTGGCGCGGGAGAGCATCGTCCTACTGGGGAGCACCGTCCTATGGGAGAACGCCGTGGCGCGGGGGGGCCCGTCCCGTCCTACGGTCCATCCCGTCCGGGACCCTTCCGCAGTCCCGCGGAAGATGACGGCGCCATGTACAATCCCTTTGCCGAGGCCCTGCGAAAAATGGAGGAACGGGCCGCCAGGGATAAAGATAAAAAGAAGCACTAAGGGCGGGGGATAATACGGAATGCTCTTATGTATTAATTGACACAATGTTTTCGGAAGGTTTATAACAAGCCGCTCTTTCAAAATTAAAATTTTGGAAGGGCAGCCGCTGCTGCCCCCAGCCAAAAACCGGACGGCTTTTCCCGGAAGGGGAAAGCCCCTACAATGGGTCATGGGCCTTAGTTTGGAAGAAGGGCTCCGCCGCCTGGCGGAGGAGCCGGATGTCGCTGCCCTGGTAAATCCCCGGCTGGATGAAATTGAATCCCTCCTTACCCGGTACATCAATGAAATAGAGCTGTTTAATCCCGCCTACGGCCTGGTGGCGGTTAAAAGCCGGGAAGAGCTGGTAAGCCGGCATATTCTGGATTCCCTTGCTCCCCTGGGGATCATCGCGGGGCTGCTGGAGGAAACCGGCAGGACGCTAGAGGCCGGAGGGAGCCGGACGCCGCAAATTGCCGACCTGGGTTCAGGCGCGGGGCTGCCGGGGATACCTCTGGCTATCGCCCTGCCGGGGGCCCGTTTTACCCTGATCGAGCGGATGGGCCGGCGGGCGGGTTTTCTGCGGAACAGCATCGCTGTTCTGGCCCTGGACAACGTGGAAGTGGAGGAGACCGAAATGGAACGAGCCGGGCCGGGCCGTTTTGACCTGGCTTGTTTCCGGGCCTTCCGGCCCCTGGAAGCTCCCCTGCTCAAAGCCATGTTTCGGCTTCTGGCCCCCGGCGGGGTACTGGCCGCCTACAAGGGCCGCCGGAAGGCCGTGGAGGCGGAAATAAACGCGGCCTGGGCGGGCCCCTGGGACTGCCGGCCCTGCCCGGTCCCCGGCCTTGATGAAGAACGGCATCTTTTGACGCTGCGGGGA
>JAIRNB010000100.1 GCA_031258265.1 Treponema sp.
CTGCCTTACGGCCCTCTGAATCTCCAGGAGTATCAATTGAACGAGCGCCTACATTCCCTCTTGGAACGCTACAAAGAACTGGGAGTCCTTATCCAGGACCCGGAACTGGTAAAAAATCAGAACAAATACCGGGATATGATGCGGGAATACTCCCAGCTCAGCGACATCGCCTCGGCACAGGAGGCAATCGGCAGCCTTTCCGGCCAGGCGGAGGATGCCAAAGCCCTCCTCGCCGAAGAAAAAGACCCGGACATGCGGGAACTGGCAAAGGAAGAACTCAAAGAACTGGAAACCAGGATCAAAGACGCGGAGGACCGGCTCAAATTCCTCCTTATCCCCCGGGACCCCCTGGACGAAAAAAACATCATCATGGAGATTCGGGCCGGCACCGGCGGGGACGAGGCCGCCCTCTTTGCGGCGGACCTGTTCCGCATGTACTCCCGCTTCGCCGAAACCAAGGGCTGGAAGTTTGAAATCATGAACTCCAGCGAAACCGAGCTGGGGGGCCTCAAGGAAATCATCTTTTCTATCGGCGGCGGCAACGTCTACGAAAATCTCCGCTACGAATCCGGGGTCCACCGGGTACAGCGGGTCCCCGCCACCGAAGCCTCCGGCCGTATCCACACCTCCGCCGTCACCGTGGCGGTCCTCCCGGAAGCCGACGAAACGGAAGTCCAGATCCGCCCGGAGGAGCTCCGCATCGACGTGATGCGGGCCGGCGGTCCCGGCGGCCAGTGCGTCAACACCACCGACTCCGCGGTCCGGATCACCCACCTCCCCTCCGGCATCACCGTCCACTGCCAGGACGAAAAAAGCCAAATCAAAAACAAAGCCAAGGCCATGCGGATACTCCGGGCCCGGGTCTACGAAATGGAAGAAGCCAAAGCCGCCAGCGAACGGGCGGAGGCCCGGAAAAACCAGGTAGGCAGCGGCGACCGTTCCGAACGGATTCGCACATACAACTTCCCCCAGAACCGCCTCACCGATCACCGCATCAACCTTACCCTCTATAAATTGGACCTTATCATGCAGGGCGACGTGGAAGAACTCTTCGACGCCCTCAAACTTTCCGCCAGGGAAGAACTGCTCCAGACCAGCAGTTCCACAGCCACCGCCTCCTAACCGGGGGGCGCGCCAATACCATCGGAACTATTGAGGGGGAGCACAGTGGAACAAAACGGCGGGTCTTCTGTCCGCCCCCGGCGCGGCGTTTCCCCAATCCTGCTCCCCCCCGCTCCACAGTCCTCACGTGGCGCCGCCTTCGGCGGCTGCCGCGTTCCGGTCTGTTCCGCTCCCCCCACTCCCGGTCCCTCCCTGGGCTTATACCAATGACCGTTCAGGCGGCCCAGGTCCGGGGAACCCGGCTTTTAGCCTCCGCGGGTCTGGACAACCCCGCCCTGGACTCCTCCCTGCTCCTGGCCGAAACCCTGGGCCTTGACCGCAGCCGCCTCATCCTCGCCTACCCCAATCCCCTCCCCGATAGCGCCGGCCATCGTTTTGAAGAACTGCTCCGGCGCAGACTGGCCGGGGAATCGGTGGCCTATATCCTGGGCCGGAAAGAATTCCGGGGCCTGGAATTTGCTGTAAGTCCGGCAGTCCTCGTCCCCCGGCCCGATACGGAAACCCTGGTGGAGGCGGCCCTTTCCTTCCTGGCCTCCCCCCCCTCCCGGCCGGCGGCCCCCGCGCCGGGGAATTCCCTGCTGGACCTCTGCACCGGTTCGGGGGCCGTAGCCATCGCCCTTAAACATGAAGCGGCGGACCTGGAAGTTTGGGCCTCCGACATTTCCCCCGAAGCCCTGAAAATTGCCCGGCAAAACGCCGCCCGGCTTCTGAGGGCCGCCCTCGGCCCGCCGCGGAACCAAAATTCCCACAATGAAAAACCGGACCCGGTAGACTCCCCCGCCGTTACACTTATCCAAAGCGACCTCTTCGACCGGATCACCGGCGTTTTCCACCTTATCACCGCCAATCCTCCCTATGTAAAATCCGCCGAAATCGCCGGTCTCTCCGCCGAAGTCAGGGGAGAACCCCGCATCGCCCTGGACGGCGGACCGGACGGCCTTTGCCTTATCCGGCGGATTATTGCCGGGGCGCCGGAGCATCTACATCCGGGGGGCGCCCTTTTACTGGAGGCGGAACCCCGTCAAATGAAAAGCATCCGTAATGAACTTGAAAAACATGGCTTTATAGGGATACAAACCTATAGGGATCTTTCCGGCGCGGAACGGGTTACCGGAGGAATTACAAAATAGGGAGCTTCCCCAAAACCGGAAGATTTTTGGGAAAGGTATAAAAAATGGAAAACCGCATCACCGCCTTTATGAACCGTGTGTCAGGCTTCAGTCCCAGGGAACAGGATCGAATCAGGGCCGCCCTTTCCCTGGGAACGGGAGAAGGACTTGCCCGATCCGCGGAAAAATCCGCAGAAATGTCTCTGGAAATATCTATGGAAATAGCCTCGATCCTGCTGGACATCGGCCTGGATGGGGATACAGTTACCGCAGCCCTGCTTCTGGGGCTCGATGCCGCAGTCCCGGAGGAACGCTTTGGCGCCGGCATTATCCGCCTGGTGGAGGGGGTGCGGAAAACAGTGGAGATCCCCGCCGGGAACAAGACAATCCGGGAGGCGGAGAATATCCGAAAGATGCTTTTCGCCATGACCGGCGACATCCGGGTGATCTTTATCAAACTGACCGAACGGCTCTGCGCCATGCGAAGGGCGGAGGACATTCCCCTCCAGCAGCGGAAGGCAGTGGCCCAGGAATGTCTGGATATTTACGCCCCCCTGGCGGACCGGCTGGGTATCTCCTGGATCAAAGATGAACTTGAAGACCTGGCCCTCAAATATCTTAACCGGGAAACGTATAACCAAATTAAAGAAATAGTCTCCGAAAAACGGGACGAGCGGAATGAATTTTTAGGCAGGATTCAGGCGGACATCCAGCGGGAGGCGGCGGCGGCGGGAATTCCCATCGAGGCGTTCAGCCGGGCCAAGCACTTTTATTCGATTTATCAAAAGATGCGCCGGCGGAATAAGGCCGCCGGGGACCTTTACGACCTTTTCGGCATCCGGATACTCTGCGGCAGCATAGAGCACTGCTACACCCTCCTGGGCCTTGTTCACCGCCTCTGGAAACCCCTGGAAGGCCGCTTCAAAGACTATATCGCCATGCCTAAATCCAACGGTTACCAAAGCCTCCACACCACAGTCATCGTGGAACTGCCGGAAGGCCGCTCCCTTCCCTCGGAGGGAAGGACCCTGGAAATCCAGATCCGCACAGGGGAAATGCACCACGTTGCCGAATACGGCGTGGCAAGCCATTGGCTCTACAAAAAAGGTTCTTCCCGGGATCTGGTCCGGCCGGTAGACATCTCCATCGTGAACCGCCTGCGGGACTGGAAAAACGCGGTGGCCGCTCCAGGGGAACCGGCGGAAACCGGACCCTCCCCGGGGACCGCCGAAAAAAGCGCCGGACAAAGTATCCGGGATTCCAAATCTTTCCTGGAAGAACTTAAACGGGAAATCCTGAAAGATTCAATTTACGTATTCACTCCCCTGGGTAAAGTCATTGAACTTCCCGCCGGGGCTACCCCCATCGACTTTGCCTACAGCATCCATTCCGCCATCGGCGAACACTGCGTGGGGGCCAAGGCGGACGGTTCCATCATCCCCCTCAGTTCGGAACTGCGGAACACCCAGGTAGTAGAGATTCTCACATCCCCCCAGGCCCATCCCCACATTAACTGGCTGCGGATCGTAAAAACCTCCAAGGCCCGCAGCAAAATTCGTTCATGGCTGGAACAAAACGACGACTCTATCATCATCGAAAAAAATGTGGTGGCAAAAAAGAAACCGGGGGCGGAAGCGGATAAAACAGCGGAAAAACCCCCGGAAGGCCCGGTGGAAATTCCGGCGGTCCAGCGGGTAATCCGGCAGGACGAGCATGTTCTTCAAGTCCGGGTGGAGGACGAAAAGAATCTGATGATCCGTTTTGCCCGCTGCTGCCGTCCGGTCACCGGGGACCCTATCATCGGCTATATTTCCCGGGGCCGGGGGATCATCATCCACCGGCGGAACTGCAGCAATCTTGCCAATATACCCGATTTCGAGGAACGAAAAATCGAAGCGGAATGGGAAAACGCCGCCTCCGTCCTTGTTAAGCGATTCAAAATAGAGGCAAAACTCAGGACCAGCCTCTTTTCCGAGATCGAAGGGGCCGTACGCAAATACCAGGGGCACCTTATCGAAGGCCGACTGGAAGAAACCGCAGCCAACCGCCTTACAGGTTTCTTCACCATGCAGCTTGAATCCCCCGATTCCCTCAGGCGGATCATCAGAAACATCCGGGGTATCCCCGGCCTCTACAGCATCCACGAACTATCCGGCGCCGAAAACCATGTATGATCGATACGGCCCCCATGCCTGGATTTTTACGCAAACTACCACGCCCATATTAAAACCCTGAAAATAGGGTTATTATTTTTAGATATGGCTAAGACGGCCTTCGTTCCCCTGCTGCTGCTCAATATCTTCTCCTGTTGTTTGCTGCCGGTAAACCGCGGCTCCCCTGCCCCGGAGTGGGAGCTTGAAAATCTTGCCCCGGACCTTAACCTTACGGAGGCCGGGGAAAAAACAACAGCCCGGGAAACCGTCAAGCCCATTGAAACCGTCATAGAAGATAAGGCGGTTGAGGAAGCCCCCAGGGCCGCTTACCTGACACTGGTGGCGGCGGGGGACAATTTATTCCACAATGTCCTGATCCGGCCAAACCCGGAAACCGGGGCTTACGATTTTACCGGTTATTACAGCGAAATAAAGCCCTTCATCGAACCCGCGGATATTGCCTTTATCAACCAGGAAACCCTGCTGGCGGGGGCAGTATACGGATTCTCCGGGTATCCCCGGTTCAATACCCCGCGGGAAGCGGGGGCCGCCTTGGTGGACGCCGGTTTCGACGTGGTAAACCACGCGACCAACCACATCATGGATAAGGGCGAAGGGGCGGTTTTTGCAACCATGGATTATTGGGACTCAATTCCCCATATTCAATACCTTGGTATATACCGGTCCCAGGAGAACCGGAACAGCAAAAAAGTTATTGTCGAAAAAAACGGCGTCACCGCTGGTTTCCTTGCCTATACCTACGGTACGAATGGCCTGGCGGTACCCAAAGATAAACCGTACCTGGTATCCCTCATCAACGAAACCGTCATGGAGACGGAAATCAAGACCCTGCGGCCCCTTTGCGATTTCCTGGTTGTTTCCATGCACTGGGGGCAGGAGTACCAGCATACGATCAGCGGGGAACAGGAGCGGCTGGGCCTTTTCCTGGCCGGCCTCGATGTGGATCTGATTATCGGCCACCACCCCCATGTGGTACAGCGGTACTCCTACCTGGAACAGCCGGACGGCGGCAAAACCCTCTGCTTTTACTCTTTGGGGAATTTCCTCTCCGGCCAGGATACCAGCGCCACCCAGTTGGGGGCCCTTGCATACGTGCGTATAAAAAAACTCAATACCGTTGTAAGTATTGAAGAAGAGGGAATTATCCCGACGGTAAATCACTACGAGCAAAACTACACCCGCTTCCGGGTTTATCCCCTTTCCCGCTATAACGAAGACCTGGCAAAAAAACACCTGCTCCGCCTGGCGGGGAAAAACATCGGTATCCCCTGGTTTAGCGCCCTGGTGGAAAACGTCTTCCCCCAGGGGAACATCCTGCAGAAAAACCCTTTTACCAGGGATAATTAGAGTCTGTCCATGCTAAAACCTTCGAGTACACTACCCTGTGCCGGCGTCCTCATTGTGGGCGGGTATTCCCTTTGAGCCGGCCTTCAGTAAATTGAATCGATGTATTCCCGCAGGGCCGCGGGAAAATCTTCGGCGATTTTCCGCCGGTCTGCCGTCCAGGACAGGGTAATTTATTTGGCCTTTGCCGCTATAAAGGTCCAAACCGAATTTGTGTTTTTATCGATCCATGTCTCAAGAATCATCACGTTTACCAATTCACCTTCACTTTTTGTA
>JAIRNB010000184.1 GCA_031258265.1 Treponema sp.
CTCAAAAACCTCAGCCAGTTTCCCAACTTACTGTCGTCTTCCGCCGGCAACTTTTCCAAATTTAACACATTTATTTCCATCAGCCCGTTAAACTCAAAATGCTCCTCCGCCTCCAGCATTCTGAACACCGTATGACATCGCCCCGTCTCCGGTATGAAATCATAGTCCGTTATCACTATCGATACCGCCTGTTTCAGCTCGCTGTAATGCCCCCCCATCCCAATCTGTTCGGTTATCATGTTCGACAGGTAATAGCTTATCCTCGACCGCATCTCCGCCAGGATATGCTTGCTGCGCCGGTCACCGAAGAGGAGTTTGAAGGCGATGTCTACTTTAGGAAGCATGAGGCTCATGGAGTTAAGTATACCGGGAGTCCGGTGGAAACGCAACGCGCACACGAGGGGGGAGGGGGAGTACATACAGCCAAATGGCGCTTGGCGCCTTTTTAGGCGCAACGCGGCCTGCGTGCGTGTTGACAGCCAAAACCGCCTATGCTATGGTGATAAAAGTTTTATACAGGTATTGAGGGTCTGGCCGGGCAATAGCGCAGTTGGTTTAGCGTACAAGTCTGGGGGACTTGGGGTCCGCGGTTCAAATCCGCGTTGCCCGACTAGGCCCTTAAATTCCTTGAAATACAAGAATTCCCCGCGGAACCGCTATACATCGTCATTTGAAAGCCCGCTAACGCAGCCGCAGGTCCCTGCCCTTGCTAAAGCCAAAGTTTCCCAGTTTTTCGCCAATCCCGTAGTATTCCCATTCGGCATAGAGGAGGCTTTCCATGCGATCAATGAGCATCCGCTGGTTTTCCCCCAGCTTATCGGCGTCCACCCTCATGCAGAGTACTTCCCCCAGGAACAGGTCGTGGTCCCCCACCACGGTAACCGACAGGACCCGGCACTCCAGATTCACCGGACATTCTTCCACCACAGGGGGCTTAACGCTGAGGGACGGGAGGGGATGCAGGCCGAATTCGGCGAATTTATCCCGGCCGTCCCGGCCGCTCACCATGCCGATACCGTCCACCTTTTCAAGCAGGGAACGGGGGGGCAGGTTGGCGGTAAACTCCCCGGTCCGGGAGATAAGGCTGTGGCTGTAGGTGGCCTTTCGCAGGGCAATCCCGATGATACAGGGGTTTCTAAGGCCGATATTGAATATCTCCCCGGCGGTCATGATATTAGGTTTCCCCTTTTCATCGGCGGACACGATAAGCCCCGCGGGGCTGGGGAATACCGGGCGGAAGGGTGTTTCAACTTTGATCTTTTCCATTTGTCTATAGCGGGCCTCCCGGGAAACCTTAACCCCTTTTTCAGGCCTTCGTACAGTCCGCCCGGGACTTAAAGCCCGGATAGTGGGTTGATGCGGTCCAGGGGCCCGGATGCCGTTCCCAAAAGAGAGGGGGTAGCGGAGTAGACCGGACCCGGCCATTGGCCGGGGAGGACTACGGAGTGAGGGGGGGCCGGGATGAACAACCGCAGGCTGTGTCTGGACTACTATGCCCCCGGCTTTTGGGACCTATGTGCCCCCCCCTTAATTGGTCTTGCGGAATTGGAGCTTCGGGACCATACTATGGGCAAGATTCTGTTGAGTGAGGTGTCCCATGGCCTTTAATCCCCAGGAAATTTCCGATTTTGCCCATTTTTACGGTTTCCATTATGACAGTTTGGATCCCATATCCCTGATGCGGGATGTGTTGAATCACATGGAGCGGGGTCTTAGGGGCCAAAGTTCCAGCCTTCCTATGATTCCCTCGTATATCAGCCCTGTGTCCCATGTACCGCCGGGGAAGACTGTGCTTGCCCTGGACGCGGGGGGCACCAACCTGCGGGCCAGCCTGGTCCGTTTCGATGAAGGGGCTAAGGCTGTGGCCCAGGAAACCCAGAAGGTTCCCATGCCCGGTACCCAGGGGCATTTGAGCGCGGAGCAGTTTTTTGACCGGATCGCCGCGGTTACCGCCCCGTTTCTGGAAAAGGCCGGTTCCGGGGTAGGGGGTATCGGCTTTACCTTTTCCTACCCCATGACCATCACCGAAGACGCCGATGGAATCCCCATGGCCTTTAGCAAGGAGCTGGATATTCCCGAGGTAACCGGCAAGCCGGTGGCTAAGGGTCTGCGGGAGGCCCTGTCCCGGCGGGGGGTCAAATTCTCCGGTCCCATTGTGATGCTCAACGATACGGTGGCCACCCTTCTCTCCGGGGTTGTGGAGATTCCCGCCGACGGGGAGGAGGAGAAAACCGCCGACAGCTACGGCATCCCCGGCGGGCCGGTGATCGGCCTTATCCTGGGCACCGGTTTTAACACGGCCTACCCGGAGAAGAGTATTCCCAAGATTGGTTTTGAATCTGCCGTTCCCCAGATTGTGGTTTGCGAGACCGGTACCTTTGAGATTAAGTGCCAGGGGATTCTGGACCGGGAGTACGATGCCACGACTAAGAACCCCGGGGCCTACACCCTGGAAAAGGCCACCAGCGGGGCCTACCTGGGCCCCCTGACCCTGCACATCTTCAAACAAGCGGTAAAGGACGGGGTTCTCAAGTTTAAGCGTTCCGATGAACTCCTCGCTATGCAAAGCCTCCAGACCAGGGACCTGAATCACTTCCAGCACCATCCCCTGGCGGCGGAGGGCCCCCTGGGGGGAATCATCGGCCTTGACGAGGCTGATGCCCTGGCGGCGATTCTCTATATCGCCCGGCTTGTTACCGAGCGGGGGGCCATGCTTTCCGCGGCGGTGGCCGCCGCCGGGGTGGAACGGGTTCAGTCCGGTTACGAGGGTTATTCCCCGGTACGGGTCGCCGTGGAGGGGACTACCTTCATGATCTACAAGGGGATGCGGACGGCCTTTGAGTCCTGGCTCCATTTCATGCTGTTCAAAGGGAAACCCCGGTCCTATGTGGTGGCCCCGGTGGAGCAGGCCAGTCTTTTCGGCGCGGCGGTGGCGGCCCTTTCCCGGTAATCATGCTGCTTTACGATAAAAACCTCGAAAGAAATATGTCCGACTACGGAATCAGGATTCCCATGTCCCCGTCCCGTTCGGGAAAGATTCTCCGTTTTCTGGAGGAACGCCGCGGCGCTTTACCCCTTTTAACTTTGGGGGAGGCGGCCGGGGGCCTGGGTTTAGATTCGCCCCTCCTTTCCCGGGAAGATCTGGAACGGGTTCATCAAAGGGAATTTGTGGCCCGGCTCTACGACGATCCCCGGAATTTGGAAAAGGAGATCCTTAAAACCTATGAACTTATCAGGGCCGACGGGACTTACAACCGTTACGAACCGGATAAGGCGGTTAAGGCCCTGGGGGAACTTTTTAAGACGATTCTCTACCGGGTAAGCGGGAGTTATCTGGCCTGCCGGCTGGCCCTGGATGGAGGGGAAATTTTCCGGGGGAAATTTCCCGGGGGAATCCCCTGGGAGCATTTCTGTTTCTACCTGGGAGGCGGCCAGCACCATGGCCGCTACGATACCGGCTCCGGTTTCTGCCTCCTCAACGATGTGATCCTGGCGGCCCGGAAGATCCAGGCCGAAGGCCGGGCGGGACTCATCTGGATCATTGATGTGGACGCCCACAAGGGGGACGGCAGCGCGGAACTGGTCAAGTTTTCCCGGGACCGGGGGGAAACTTTTGTGGGAAAGGATCCGGAGATCATCGCCCTTTCGATCCACATGGCATCCGGCTGGCCCCTGGACAGTGAAAGCATCGCCAAGGCGGAACAGGGCCGGGCCCCTTTGGTGGAATCGGATATTGATATTCCCATTGCGGAACATGAGGAGGCCCTGTATATCCCCCGGCTTATTGAAGGGCTGGAAGCCCTGGAAAAACGTTCCGGCGGCAGAAAGCCCGGACTGGTCATTGTGGTTGACGGGGTGGATGTCTACGAAAAAGACGGTCTGGCCTCCACCTCCCTTATCGCCTTGAGCAAGGAACAGTGCCTGGAGCGGGACCGGCAGCTTTTTTCTTTTGTCCGGGACCGGGGGCTTCCCTCCGCCTGGCTCATGGCCGGGGGCTACGGGGAGGACGCATGGGAACCGACGGCGAATTTTCTTAGCTTTATCCTTAAATGAAAGAAGCCTTCCCAAAACTGAAGTTTTAAGAGACAGGCTCCGCTGGTCCGGCAGCCTTGCCTTGGGAGTTATGCCATTTTAAGCGCGAAGCGCAACAAAACCTGGGGTAATTATGAAGCGAAAGATCCCTTAGGAATTGCTGTCCGCCGATTCGGGTGATAGATTTTTTCCCGGACCAGTGGTATAATTATGCAGGATATGTGTGTTCATAGGCTGAAACGGGATATTTTGGGGGCGAGTTTTATTATTCTCTTAAGCGCCGCCTGCAACCAGGCGGATACTGTCCTGTCCTCCGCCGGAACATACCAGGTGAACGCCCTGAATGGCGGATTTTCCCTGAACGAGTACTCGGTTATTGCCGCCGGGGATACAATCCGTCCCTATTTTGTTGATCCTGTGCTTGACGATCCCGATCTGCGGGGGCTGGTTCTTTATGTAGAAGATAGCGACGGGACGCTTCTGGGGAACCGGATATTCTACAGGCAGGATACGGATTCGGCCTCTTCGGCCCAGTCAGAGGAGGACCGGTTTTCCGATCCGGATCAGGTTTTGGAGGAGGAATCCGCTGGGGGGGTGGAAACCGCTAAAACCACCCAAAGTGCTGAAACTACCCAAACCGCTGAAACTACCCAAGCCACTGAAACTACCCAAACCGCTAAAACTACCCAAGCCGCTAAAACTACCCAAATCGGCGCTATTTTCCCTGACGATGATATAACCATTCCGGTAAAGAATTTTACCAAAACGCTTCCCCCCTTTCCCCTGCCGGAGGGGCTTGAAATTGGGGCTTATTCCCTGATCTTCGAGATTCGCGGGGAACGTACCGTTCTAAACCGGGTGAACCAGCCTTTTTATTATATAGCCGACCGGGAATTCGCCGCCGGGGAGATTCGCCACTATCTGCCGGGATTCTACAAGAATAGTCATCTTGTCGCTCCGGGGCTTATGGTGATGCTGGAGACCCTGGTGGATTACGGAAAGGACCTTGATCCCTACGTCATCTGGTACAACGGGAAAAAAAAGATTGGCGAGGGTTTCGCTGCCGCCGGGGCGGTCCGGCTGCTTTGGAAGGCTCCTCTCCGGCCCGGGTTCCACACTATCCGGGCGGAACTTTTTCCCTCCAGGCCCAGGGCGGGCCAAAAGGGGAAGATCAAGGAGTTTTCCCTGCCGGTCTCCCAAAAGAACGAAACGGATTTCGCCGCCGCGGCGGACGATTACCTTTACTGGTACCGCTTTGCCGGGGATTTACTGGACGCCAGAACCGGGAAGGCCTTGAATCTGGTTCAGGGGGAGAAG
Source organism: Treponema sp. (assembly GCA_031258265.1). Lineage (GTDB taxonomy): Bacteria > Spirochaetota > Spirochaetia > Treponematales > Breznakiellaceae > JAISFT01. The sequence goes on from JAIRNB010000184.1 coordinate 5,350, forward strand.
GTATCCCCGTCCTGGTATCCGGCGGAGCAGGTTTACGGTTTGGCGCTGGATGAGGGGGAGGTTTATGAGCTCCCCGCGTGTTTTCTGGAAATTCCTGAAAACGGCGGGGGAAGGCTTGGATTTTTTATCCGGCTCCTTCCCTTAAAAGACGACAGGGTCTTTTCCGCCCGGCTGGGTTCTTCCCTCACAGTCAGTCTTTTTTTGGAGGAGGGGGCCCTGTTTCTTGATTTAGAAGAGCAGGGGCAGCTATCCCGGATAAGCAGGGTTTTGCCGGAGTCCGGGCGGAGGCCATCTTTTACCGGGGTTTTCATTACGGTGAGATTTGATGAATTCCGGGCCGCCGCTTCCCTGGCGCTGGGGGCCTTGGACGGGGCGGGGGCTTCATGGCCGGGTATGGACGTGGAGGATGAAAGCGCCCCTGAGGAGCCCCTGGCGCTTTCCGAATGGGCGGAGATTAGCCTTAACGAGCCGTTAAGCGGGGAACTACATTCCTGGGTTGGGGCCGTGAGGGAACCTACAAAGCCGGAAAAGGGGACGGAACTTCAGGAGGAAAAGCCGGCCTCCGGTTCGCCCAAGGAAACCACCGGACCCGCCCTGCCGGTTCTGGTGCTGGACGATCTTGCCGCCCTGTTCCGGGGAGGGCAGGACCCGGTGGAAGATACCACCCCGGCCGGAGATTCTCCTGAGACCCTTGACGAAGACGGGAGGGCCGGCGGTTCTACCGTACCGTTTCTTGATACCGCCGGTTGATCCGGGGCCGGTCAATCCGGCAAAAAAAACAAATTACCGGGCGGTTCCGGGCTTTAACAGTTAGCAGCCTGTGGTACTCGCGGGTTTTGTGCGCGAAGCGCATAAAACCGCCAGGAACCGTCCCGTCCGGTTAAAAGGAATTACAATGGAACCGATGCTTCTTTGGGGGCTGGACCTGATCTACGCCGTCCAGTCCCACGCGACTCCCGCCCTGACGATTTTTATGAAGGTTGTTACCAATTTTGGCGGTGCGGCCGCTTATCTGGCCCTTCTTCCCCTGGTGTTCTGGTGCTATGACGCGGAAAAGGGAATCCGCCTGGCCCTGGCGGTGATGGTGTCCGTATGGATTAACCTGGCCTTGAAGATCCTCTGTGATCAACCTCGGCCCTTCTGGCCGGCCTATGATCCCTCGGTGGGGATCATTACCGAAAGCGCCAACGGCTTCCCCTCGGGGCACGCCCAAATTTCCCTGACTCTCTGGGTAATAGTGGCGTCCTGGGGCGGGAAGAAATGGGGATACGCCGCAGCCGTCCTGATCAGCCTTCTGGTGGGTTTCTCCCGGCTCTACCTGGGAGTCCACTTCCCCACGGACCTCCTGGGGGGCTGGATTTTGGGGGCCCTGGTGCTGGCCGCCTATTTCCTCCTCTCCGGCAGGATAAAAACGCTGCTGCTGCGGGGAGGACAACGTTTCCAGATGATCGTCAGCGCCGCCGCCGCCTTTATCATGATCCTCTACCGCCCCACCGTGGAGATGCTGATGCCCGGCGCGGTGGTGCTGGGCATGGGACTGGCCTACAGCATCAGCGCCAACCGCCTCCATTTCCGCCCGGCGGCCATGTTCGGGAGGAAGGGGGCCGGGAAATTACTGACCCTGGCGGCGCGTTACCTTACCGGGACCGCCGGTATCGTGCTGCTGTTTGTGGTTTTCAGCCGCATTGAACCGGAAAAGACATCCGCCTACTACCCCCTCTTTTTCTTCCTCCGCTTCGCCCTGCTGGAATTCTGGATTTACCTCTGCGCCCCCTGGCTTTACCAGCGCCTGTCCCTGGCGGAAGCGCCGTCCCGGAAAGAATCCTAGCCGGTATAACGATGGGTTTTTTGGTGTTTTGGAATCCGGGCGCATCCGGCGCAAGGTTGTTGCGCAAGCGGCAACCTTGCGCCGGACCGGGCTTTCCGGGGCTCCGCTGCCGCTCCGGCCCCGGCGCTGCGCGCCGGGGCTGCTGCGCACCCCTCCAATCCCTTGCGCTGTGCCGGGTGTCGCGGTCCCCCGCCGTTTGGAAAAACCGGTCACAGCCCGGTTTTTCCGCCAAATTTAAGGAGGCTGTTTCAAAAACTGACGTTTTGGAACAGTCCCATTTAGATGTATTTTTCCGTATATCCGGTAAACTGCCCAAGGGGCCCCTGAATCGCGGTTTTTGCGGCGCAAAATGGCGCAAAAATCCGCAAGCGTGGCAGGCTGCCGGGGCGGGACACTAGGGCCGGTCATGGCCAAGCCCTGTTATGGGGATGAAAGCCCCATCGCCGCCCTGGCCACCGCGTCGGGGGAAAGCGCCCTGGCCCTGATCCGCTGCTCCGGGACCGGTTGTGTGGAACTTCTGTCAAAAGTTTTTTCCCGGCCCGCCAAACTCCGCTCCGCCGGGGGGAATACCATTGTCCATGGCTGGATACGGCGGGGCGGGGAATCCATAGACGAGGTATTGATCTTTGTATACCGCCCCCCCCGGAGTTATACGGGGGAAGAGGGGGCGGATATTTCCTGCCATGGGGGGACCGCTACGGCCAGGGCCCTCATGGATGTTCTGCGGGCCGCCGGTTTCCGGGACAGTCTGCCGGGGGAATTCAGTTTCCGGGCCTTTATCAACGGTAAACTGGACTTAACCCGCTTGGAATCCGTGATGGAACTGGTGCAGGCCAAAACCGGTGAAGGCCGCCGCCGCGCCCTGGGCCGGCTTTCCGGCCGGCTGCGGGAGGAGATCGCCGCCCTCAGGGGGCTGCTGCTGGAAATTTTGGCGGAGGCGGAGCTTTACCTGGATTACGATGAAACGGAACTCTCCCTGCCGGGGGATGCAGGGTCCCTGCCGGGCCGGGAAAAGGCGGAGGGGGCATTGGAGAGGCTGCGGAACCTGGCCGGAACCTGGGGCCGGGAACGGCTTTACCAGGAGGGGGCCCTGGCGGTAATAGCCGGAAGGCCCAACGCGGGGAAATCCAGCCTGTTTAACGCCCTGCTGGGGGAGGACCGCTCGATTGTCACGGAGATTCCCGGTACCACCAGGGACTGGATCGAGGCGGCGGTTTCTATCGGGGGGATTCCCCTGCGGCTGACGGATACCGCCGGCCTCCGGGGGGCCGGGGAACCGGAGCCGGACCGGGTGGAACGGATCGGCGTCCAAAGAAGCCGGGAACTATTGGAACAGGCGGACCTGGTGCTGTACCTGATCGACGGGAGCCGGGGCTTTCAGGACGATGACGAAGCTTTTCTGGCAAAACCGGCGTCCCGGAATACGCCGCTTCTTCTCCTGTGGAACAAGGCCGATATTGCCCCCCTTCCGGATCCTCCGCCCGGCGGCAGGGCCTTCCTCTCCCTCAGCGCTAAAACCGGCCAGGGGCTGGCGGGACTCTGCGAGGCTGTCGCCGGGGCCCTGGAAGGGGGGGCCGGCGGGGAAAACGGGGGCTCCGCTTCCCGGAATGGGGCGGCCCTGGGGAACCGGCGGCAGAAAGAACTGGTGGACCGGGCCGCCGCCGCCCTGGAGGAGGCCCTGAATCTGGCGGACCGGGGGGAAGCCCTGGAACTGATTGCCCCCTCTCTGCGGGAGGCGCTGGACGCCCTGGGGGAGATCACCGGGGAAGTTTCCACCGCGGAAATTCTGGAAACGATCTTCAGCAAATTCTGTGTGGGGAAATGAAACACCCCAAAATTCCGTTGTAGGCTGCTCTTTCAAAACCGGCGTTTTGAAAGAGCAGCCATTGAAAACAGGGCAGCTTAGGGGGGATCATGCAAAAGATTGAAAAGGTGTTGATCGCCGGGGCCGGCGCGGTGGGGCTTATGGCGGCGGAGGCGATCTACCGTTACGATCCCGGGGCCCTGGCGATACTGGCGGGGGGCGACCGGCTCCGGCGTTACCGGGAAAACGGTCTCTGGGTAAACGGCGGGCGGTTGGATTTTGTCTTTGCCGATCCCGCGCTGGAGAATCCCGCCCCCTTCGATCTTATCATTGTGGCCTGTAAGAACCACCAGCTTCCCCAGGTGATCGCCGATATGAAAAACTTTGTGGGAAGGGAAACAATTATCCTGTCCCTCCTTAACGGGATTTCCAGTGAACAGATCATTGGCGCGGCCTATGGCCTCTGGCGGCTGCCCCTGGCCATGATCATCGGGACCGACAGCCAGAATACCGGAAACGGCGCCGCCTTTACCCAGCGGGGGATCATCAACTTTGGAGACGGGGAGGGGAAGGATACCGGGCGGGACAGGCTTATCGCCGCCTTCCTTACCCAGGCGGCCCTGCCCTTTGAATACCATCCCGCCGGTATGCGCCGCGCCCAGTGGTACAAATTTATGATCAACGTGGGCCTTAACCAGGTATCGGCCTTGTTAATGATCCCCTACGGCCCCTTCAAACGGGACTCCCCCACGGGGATCCGGGAGGTGCTGGAACTGACCGAAAGCGCCATGGAGGAGGCAATCGCCGTTGCCAATGCGGAGGGTGTTGATCTGGGGGCGGGGGACATAGAAAAATTTTACCAAAGTACGGCGAAACTGGATGACCGGGGCTTTACCTCCATGTGCCAGGATGTCCGGGCCCGCAGAAAAACCGAGGTAGAACTTTTCGGCCTTACGGTGATGGACTACGGTAAAAAGCACCGTATCCCCACGCCGGTGAACGAAGTCCTGTACCGGGCAATCCGGGTGATTGAACAAAATTACTGCAAAGATGTATAGTATATGAAGCATGGAGACCGAAGCTTGTTACGATGGGACTCTGGAAGGACTCTTTGCCCTGCTGGACCGGTTCTGGCGCGGAGAACAGGCGGACTGGCCCCGGCGAGTTAGACGAAAGGCATATTCCAGCGGGCCTGATCCTGCTCGCAGGCCGGGGGACGGCCAGGGCCTCCTCTTTGACGAGGGGGCCGCCGTTGAATCCGTCCCGGCCCCGCCGGCCCTTCTCCCCGATCCGGCCTCCCTGGACGGCGCGGCGGCGGTTCTGTTCCAGGTTTCC
>JAIRNB010000198.1 GCA_031258265.1 Treponema sp.
AGCGTTACTGTGCCGTCCCAGTCCGCCGGGGGAGGGCTGGCGATGAATCTGTCGCAGCGTTCCAGATACAGGGCGGAAAGGTAATCTTTCCCGTCGATGCCCAGGGCCCTGATGAAATATTCCCTGGCGGCGCCCCATTCCCGGATATAAAAGAGGCTCTGTCCCTTGCTGTAGTCATCGAGGAGTTCCCGGTTAATTTGCAGGCTTGGGACCACGGGGAGTTTGAATTCTTCCCCGTTCCGGGCGTCCGGCGTCCCTTCCCCTTCAAAACCGGCGTAGACGGCGTAGATCCCCACCGGCTCATCCTTGCCTTTGACGCGGACCACATCGGCCTTACGAAAAATAAAATGGTCCCTGGCCCGCCTGTACATAAATTCCGAAACCATAAGGGGATGATTGTACATCCTGCAGGTTCCCTCCAGCCGGGAACCAAGGTTGACGGTATTGCCAATCAGGGTGTAGTCCATTTTATCCTGGAAGCCGATATTTCCCACCACACATTCCCCGCAGTTTATTCCCACCCCGATTCTAAGGCCCCCCCTGGGAAGCATGATAGCGGAACTATCGACTCTCTCCAGGGCGCTGAGCATCCGCAGCCCCGTTCTGATAGCCTGCACCGGGGCGTTGGGGGCTGAACGGTGGACCCCAAAGACCGCCATGATGGCATCGCCAATAAATTTGTCGATGTGGCCCCCCTCGTCCATGATCTCGTTCCCCATGATGGAAAAATACTGGTTAAGAAAGGATACCACCTGCTGGGCGCCGGAATTTTCGGAAATATTGGTGAACTCCCTGATGTCGGAAAAAAGGACTACCACGTTCCGCGTTTCATTCTGGAGCTGAACCCCTGAGGACCTGTGGATAATTTCATCCATCACATTTTCCGGCACATAGCGGGCAAAGGCGGTCCGGGTTTTCCTCTGAAGTTCTTTCATTTCCCGGATAGCCAGGGCGTTGGAAATTACCGGGGCGGCGGCGGCCAGAAAGACCCGCAAGTTTTCCAGGATGGCGGGAGAAAAGTATTCCTTGATCGAATTGGCGGCGTGGACGGACGCGAAACGGCGGCCGGAACTTACCAGGGGTATCATGATATAAGATTCGATGCGTTTATTTTTTGTCCCGCCGGGGTACAGATCTTTTTCCATCCGGGTCTCCCCCCTAAAATCGGGGAACAGGGCGGCAAAATCCGCGTCCCGCAGCCGGGTGAATTCGGCGGAGGCGGAGGCGCTGTAGGCGGCGTAATTGGCGGTAAAAACCCGCAGGGTATTTTCCGTTCCGGCGATCATGATGGACGCAATCTCTATCTCGCATACATTGTGCAGAAGATCAAAAATACCGGAGGCTATATCATCCAGGGAGCTGAGTTTTCCGGAAAGCTCCGCCAGCATGCCGATGACCGTGGTCTGGAACAGTTTGTTGTCCAAAAGGTTATTTACCATTTCTATTAGAGAATCGCCGCTGATTCTCCTGCCTTCCCGCTCCAGCAGGGCAAAGTCAAGGGGCGGGGCCTCCCGCAGAAGATCGGCAACGGCGGTCTTGAGGCCGCTGAAATTATCCGGTGATTTTTCGACATACCTGTCCGCCCCGGCGTTAAGGCCCCAAAAGCGATCCCTGGATTCCCCCAGGGAAGTAAACATGATGACAGGTATTTGCCGGGTATTTTTCCTGGATTTGAGCAGCCGGACCACCTGGTAGCCCTTAAAAAGGGGCATCTCCACATCGGTAACGATGAGGTGGGGCAGGCAGCTATAAACCATTTTGAGGCCCTCAAAACCGTTTTCCGCCCGGCTTACCTCGTAACCTTCGCCGGAAAGAAACTCCATTGCCATTTCGGCGAAAATATCCGAATCCTCAAGGAGGAGAATCCGCTTTTTTCCGTTGTTTTTATCTTCACTACTACTACTCATCCGATGTCCCAATTAATTCATGAACCGCCGTTAAAAGGTTATGATTATTAAATGAATTCTTGACGATATACCGGGAAGCCCCCAGCAGGGCCGCCCGCTTTTGATCTTCCTCGTCTGAACGGGAAGAAATAACAATTACCGGAATAGAGGAAAGTTCCTCGTTCTTTTTGATATTTCCGGTAAGCATAAAGCCGTCCATCTGCGGCATATTCAGGTCCGTACATACCAGATCATAATGGTTAAGCTTGGCCATGTTCAAGGCCTCCGCCCCGTCCGCCGCGGTGTCCACCCGGTAACCTTCGGATTTTAGAATATCGCTTTCGATTTCCCTGGTGGGAAGGGAATCGTCCACCACAAGGATAGATTTCCTGACATTCTTGGATTCCAGATCCCTCTTTTTCATGCTGATGCCCTTTATCCGCCGGGCCAGCTTGATCACCGCGGGCATATTGAGGGCGGGCATCATTTCGTAGTCCTCCCCCAGGACCATGCCGGAAAAAACCGCCTTGGATTGAAGCAGCGCCGGCAGGGGCTTAAGGATAACGGTCCTCATGCTGCCGGCGGCGTCCACCGCCAGGGCGATCTCGTCTTCGTAGGCCCGGATAATAAGCACCAGGACTGTACCCTGGGGCGGAGGGCGGTTCTTGATCTCCAGAATCTGATCCAGGTAGTAAAGCTTGATAATCCGGTTTTGACAGCGAATCTGGGGACGGTCAACAACGGTGATAATCTCTTCCCGCTTTATCAAGAGAATGGTATCCACAAAAGACGAAGGAATAATAAATTTCATATCCCCGCAGGAAACCGGCAAACCCATTAAAGCGGCGATGGAAAGGGGGACCACGATGGTAAAGGCCGTACCCCGGCCCGTCGTGCTTTCCACCGAAACGCTTCCCTTGAGCCGGTCAATATTGCTGCGCACCACATCCATGCCCAGCCCGCGGCCGGAAACGCTGCTCAGCGAGGGCGCTGTAGAAAACCCGCTCTGAAAAATAAAGTTGATCAGTTCCTCCCTGGTAAGGGATGCGGCGGCGGACTCGGTCACGTAGCCCTGCTTTAATACCTTGGCCCGGATCTTCTCGGTGTCAATACCCCGGCCGTCATCGGCAATCACGATCTTCATGCTGCCGCTTTCCCGGTTACAGCGTATTTCCAGCCTTCCCGTCTCCGGTTTCCCGGCGGCTTTCCGTTCTGCGGGGCTCTCTATTCCGTGATCAACCGCGTTCCGCACCGTATGGATAAACACTTCCCGGAGAAGCTCGATAATATTTTTGTCAATTTCATTCTCCCTGCCTTCGATGAAAAGCTGTACTTTTTTTCCCATTTCCTGGGCAAGCTCAAAGACATGGCGGGGATAAACGTCAAGGATAGATGAAATGGGAAGCATCCTGAGGGAAATAACGCTGTCGTATACATCCCTGGTATGGTTTCCCGTTTCCACCGCGTGATTTTTCAAGGCTCCGCCGATTCCGGCGCTGAGTTTTTCCAGCTTCCGAAAATCCGATGCAAGACCGGCGTTAATATTCCGTTCGGTTTTTACAGCCCGGGAAAGATTCTTGATCATCCCCCGGAGCTTCGCGTATTCCCCGGCCAGGGCCTTGGCGGTAATTTCCAAAGACTGGAGGGAGGCGGCGCTTTTTACGATGCCGTCTATTTTTTCCAGGGATAACCGGATCGTCTCCTGCTTTGGCTTTTCATGGCCCCGGACGGCCTTTGGGTGAAATTCCTCCGGGGCTTCCGCCCCCGACTCCGGAGCTTCCGCCCCCGAAACACGGCCCGCCCTGCCTTCCCCCGCCGGAACTTCCCCGCCGGGAATTTCAAGGGCGGGGACTTCGCCGCCTCCCGGCTCTCCCCCCGGAACCAGGGGGAGGCTGAAATCCTCGTTGGCCGCCATGGCCGCCAGTTCCCGTTCAAAAAAACTGATGTCAATGGCATCGTCCCCGGTGTCCTTGATGTGTTTTAGCCCCTCCCGCAGGGTATCCAGGCCCGCCATGGCAAGTTTTACCCCCGCATCGGAAAAACCGATCCGCTGCTCTTTAAGGGCGATAAACACGCTTTCCAGCGAATGACTAAGGACCTCTATCCGCTTAAATTCCAGCATCCGGGAGGAACCCTTTAGGGTGTGGAGGGCCCGCAGCAGGGTTGCAAGGTCGTCTTCCAGGGAAACCCCGTCCCTGATTTCAAAGACCAGGGATTCCGCGGTCCCGATATTATCCAGGGCCTCCTCGATGAATTTCCCAATGTATTTTTCCCGCGCCAGCGCCATGCGTTCCTCCGGTTTCCCGCTACGGGGAATCCCGCTCAGGTTCCCCGGACTCCGCCTTCCCGGTGTTCAATACCGAATCCAGATCCCGGGTCAGCCCTATGAGACCTTCGGCGGAGGCGGTGGCGACTTCGGTGGAATGAATAAAGCTGTTAAGCCCCCGGGAAATATCGGCAATGGCAATATTGATCTGCTCGATAGAATGCCGCTGCTTTTCGGTGGACACCGTGATAGTCTGGGCCTGGTTTGCGGTAATATCCGCGCCGGAAAGAATTTCCCGGAATATTTCTTCCAGGTCCTTGATAAGCTTTAAGCCTTCGGCGATTTTATCCGCGCTTTCCTCGCTGGAAATGATCAAAGAGGAAGAGGAATCCTGGATCTCCTGGATCTGATCTCTGATCTGCCGGGTTAGGGCGGCAATGTCATCGGCAAGGCGGTTCACCTCGGTGGCTACCACGGAAAACCGCTTTCCCCGGTCCCCGGCGCCGGCCGCTTCCAGGGCGGCATTAAAGGCGATAACCTTGGTCTGATCGGTGATAGTATTGATAGTCCTGATAATGTCCCGGATATTGGCAATTTTATTTCCCAGGGCAACGATTCCCCCAATAACGCTGTCGTTCTTTTTTTTGATGTCCCCCATTTGAATTACATTGTTCTCCAGCACCGAAAAACCCTGGGTCACATCGTCCTTCATCTTGGAGGCAATGGCGGCAACGCTGCCGGTTTTTTCCGCTATATCACCGGCAATCTGGGCATTTTCGGTAATGGTGCTTTCGATTTCCTGTACGCTGGACGCCTGACTGTTGGCGGTGGTAAAAATATCTTTGGACGAAAGGAAAATTTCATCGGTGGACTGCTGAATGGCCTTTGTCATCTCTCTGGTCTGTTCCACCGTCCGTTCAGAGGCCGCGGCCGCCTGGGATTCCGACTGGAGCATGCTCATAAAAAGGTTAAGACGCCGTTTACAGGCCAGGCCGGTAATGGCCCCGGCGACGATCATCCCCATAAGCCGGAAGACCTCGTTGTACAGGGGAAAACGGACGGCAATTTCCCTGCCCCGGATCAGCGCCGTATACGGCACGTCCAGCACGGCGCCATGGGGAAATATGGCGGCAAAGTAGGTAAGGGCCGCGTAGATACCGGAAAAAAAGGCGCACCTGGCGTCATACCGGAAGGACCCCAGCACGATAAGGACCGTATAAAACAGGGCGTGTATCGAAAGAAAAGAAATGGGCGGATATATCTCAGGATATGTGCCGGAAACAAAAATGATTACCGAAATGGTGGTCATATCCACAAAGACAAAAATATATTTTAAACCGGGCTTTACCAGACCGCGCCGCCGCAGATAAAAAAATATAAAGAGTCCGTAAACAAAGAAAAAAGCCGTTCCTATGTGGGTACGCACAGGGGTGTGGCCCAGGCCGTTTTTCGCCCGGAGAATAGAAATGACGATCATTCCCACCACATAAATTATACCCAAGGCAAGGCGAAAGTAATTGATAATTACCTCTCCGTCCCGTTCATCGCGGACTATTCGCTGTTCTATCGATTTTTCCATTTTTTTACTCCCCCGGCCCTCATCTGTCCCCCGGTCCGGCTTTTCCCGTCCGGTATTTTGCCATAATATCCCGCAGTTCCACCGACATTACATTAAGGTTATCCGCCGTCTTTGATGTGGAGACCGTGGCGGTGACAAACTGGTTTACCCCGGCGGATATTTCTTTTAAGGCCGTAAAAATTTGGGACGCGGCGTATTCCTGCTGCCTGCTCAGATCGGAAATCTGCTGGGACCTGACCGCCACGTTCCGGGAAACATCCACAATCTGTTCAAAGACTTCTTTTTGCCTGACCACCCGCTCGTAACCCTGGTCGATCAGCAGCCTCCCGTTGTTTGCCTCCCCAATCAAAGACTGGGAGGCCCGCTGCAGCTCCTGTATCTGTTCTTTTATCTCCGCGGTGGAATCCACCACACTGTCCGCAAAACGGCGAATCTCCGCGGCCACCACGGAAAAACGGGTATTATCCCCCGCCTCTTCCCCGGCGTCTGTATCCACGGAGGCGGCGGCCTCCAGGCTGGCGTTAAAGGCGATCAGCCTGGTTTGATCGGTGATAGAATCGATAATGGCGATAGATTCGTTGATCCGGGTAAGAATATCCGCCAGGCCGTTTATCTCCTCGATAATTTTTCCGTGGGCATCCCGGATCAGGCCCATCATGTCCTGGTTGGCGTCCCGCAGTTCCGCCCCCCGGCGGGACAATTCCTGGGTCTGGACCGCCAGCTCCGCCACTTCCTGAGTCCTCGCCGCGCCCTGGACGGAAAGCTCCTTGTTTCCCTCCATGGTGCTGAGGATCTCCGCCACGCTGGCGGACTGTTCATTGGCGGTGGTGGAAATTTCCTTGGCGGAAGCGGAAAGATCAAACGCCGAAGAGGAGATCATAACGGCGCTTTTGCTAAAGGAATTAAAGGCGGCCCTGAGTTTTTCCAGAAAGGAATTAAAGGCGGCCAGAAGTTCCCCGAATTCATCCCTGGCCTGAACAGGCAGATTTACCGAAAGATCGTTTTCTTCCAGGGTGGCAAAAAGGCCCCTGAGCCGGGCGGTACTCCTGGAAATATGGATATTGGATAAAATGACTATGCCAAACGCCAGGACGGAAGTGAGAACCACAAGGCCCAAAGAACGCATAAAGTACCGCCGCTGCATATCAATATGTTTCCCCAGGGATACTTCCAATTTGCTAAAGCAGGCGTTCATAACCGCGTAGCTGCTTTCAATCGCCCTTGCCCCGGCGCTTAAGGCATGGGAGCGGGCTTCGGCAAAACCGTCTCCTTCCCCCTGATTCAGGGAAAGGACCGCCTGTACCGTGGCAATGTACCAGTCCAGCGTTGAACGGTAAGAGGCAAGGAGGGAGAAAATATCGTCCGTATTGGAACCGAGGACGGACGGATTCCCGGCGGCAAAAAAATTCAAGGCGGCGTCGATGTCGGAAACGGCCAGGGAATAATCGGCATGTATAAGCAGCGTTAGATAGTCACCGGCAGTCTTACTGTCATAGGCGGAAAGGCCGGTTTGGCCCTGGGAAAGGCGCAGAATATTCTCTATCCGGCTTATCCTGTCCCAGGACCGGGGGAGGATACGAATCCCCGCGTCCGCAAAGTAATAATCATCCGCATCGGTATCCATGAACAGGGCGGCGTTATTTCCCACCACGGAGAACAGGGCCCTAAGGTTTTCAATAACCCGCATACGGGCAAGGCTTCCCCCATCCCAGCCGGTATCCCGCAGAATTATAAGATCGCTGTTTATCTGCTGTACCAGGGTTTTCCCCCTCTGCCCTTTCTCCCCGATAGCCGCGTATCGCCTTTCCATTTCCTTAAAAAGCGTATCGGCGGCGCTGGCGGTCTCCGGCCGGGTATCGCTTAAATCCTCCGACACGATCCACAGTAATTCCGCGATAGAACGGAGACAGGACAGGCCCCGCTGTTCCTGTTTCGCCGACTGAATAGAAGTATTAGCGCCGGTAACAACAAAGAAAAACATTATTCCCATGGGGACAAGGAAGACCGCACTCGAAAGTATCAGCCTGGCGCCAATTTTCATATTCCTGAACATAAACTCTCCTAATCCCTGGGACCATTAGGAGCCTGGGGGACTTTTTTTTCCAATATGCGGCGGTAGTAATCGGGAGAAAAACCGCCGATAAACACTTCATAACCGCGGCCCGCGCCCTTTTCCATACCCTCCAGGGCCTTCTTCAGGCGGTAATGGTAACGGGTTACATTTCCCCCCTCCGCCAGGGAAGCGGCGCGGTACAAGGCCGGCCAAAAACCGCTTTCCGCCGCCGCCGCTTCCTGATACTTCGCCTCCGCGCCGGAAAAGTCCGCCCCCTGGTAGTAAAGCTCTCCCCGTAAAAAAGAAACAAGCGGAGAAGATCCCATTTCCTCCAGGGAGGAGATAACAAGGGCGGCGGCAGAAAGATCCCCGGTATTCATCAGACTAAGGGCGGCGGCGGCGAGGCCGGCAAAATCCAATTTCCCCTCCTTCGCCTCCAGGGCCTTTAAGACCCGGGCGGCGTTAGACCTCCCCTCGTCCCGCTCCAGGATCAGGGTGATCTCCGGGATGGCCCCCCCCTCGCGGAATTCCGCCGGGGGCAGCCGGGGTTTAGGTTCCCCGGGCATTGTCCCGCCGGGGGGAACCGGCGCGGCGGCGGGCCTCCCCCGGGCCGGAACAGGCCGGCCGCTCTCCGCGGCAGCCATAGACCCCGTAGAAAGCGCCGCATCCTTCGCCCCTTCCGCAACAGCCGCCCCTTCCGCACCCTCCGCAACTGCCGCAACAGCAGCCGGCGGCGGGGCCTCTTTTGTAAAATAAAAGATCCCCCCGTGGTGAAGCATCCTGAAGTCCGGCCCTTCCACCAAAGATGTCTCCGATATTCCCACGATAAGGACCCCCCCAACCCTCAGGGCGTTAAACAGAATCCCCAGAATCTTCCGCCGGTTCTCCGGAGAAAAGTAGATCAGGGCGTTTCTAAAAAAGATCACATCGTAGGACCCCTGAAACCCGTCTATAACATTATGGACAAAGAAGCGGACCTTTTCCCGCAAAAATCCGGCGACACTAAAGCCCTCCGCGCCGGGTCTAAGGTACAAGTCCATGAGGGTTTTCCATTCGGAACCGTCTTCCCGCAGGGCATTGGGCCTGTAACGCCCCCGGCGGGCGGCGTCGATCATCTGGGGGTTAAGATCAAAGGCGTCCAGCTCCCAGGAAGGGGATTCCCCGCTTAAAATAAGCCTGTGGCGGCAGTAAAAATCCAGCGTCATGGCGATGCTGTAGGCTTCGCAGCCGGAAGAAGTGGCGGCGGAACAGATACGGATAGGCCGCCGGGTCAACAGGGGCAGCAAACGCCGAAAGAGGACATGAAAATGAAGCCCCTCCCGGAAGAAATAGGTCTCGTTCACCGTAAAAAGGGGGGCACAGGCGGCTAGTTCTTCCCGGTTTTCCAGGATTTCCCGGTAGGCCGCCGGGTCATGGGAAGGGACACGGCTTTCCAAACGTTTCCTGAGCTTTTCAAGCTGTTCCGGCCCCGCCCGGATTCCCGCCCTCTCCTCCACCGTCTTGTAGAGGGAAAGGAGGACCGGATCAGCGCCGGCAGATTCAGGAATTTCCCCGGAAACCATGGGCTATCTTCCAGCCAGAAGGAGAAGCTGCCGGGGTATGGCCTCCAGGCCCACGACCATGTCCACGCAGCCGGTTTCCCGGGCCGCCCGGGGCATACCGTAGATCATGGAACTCCGCTCGTCCTGGGCCATGGTAAGGCCCCCCGCATCCCTAACAGCCCTGGTTCCCGCAGCGCCGTCACGGCCCATGCCGGTAAGAACCAGGGAGATAAGGGCGGCCCCATAGTAATCCGCGGCGCTTTTGAACAATAGATCAACGGCGGGCTTTTGATTATTCACCGGCGGCCCGTCGTCAAAGCTAAAGGCCCCGTTTTTTCCCACCAGAAGGTGCCGGTCCGTGGGGGCAATATGCACCCGCCCCGGAACCGGCCGCTCCCCCTCCCCGGCAAGCCGCACCTCCAGGGCAGTGTATCCCCTTAGCCACTGGACAAAACCCCGGTCAAAACCGGAACTGTTGTGCTGAACCAGGATAAGGGGCAGGGGAAAGTCCCGCCGCAGGGCCCCGAATATCGAACAAAGGGCCCTGGGGCCGCCGGTGGAAACGCCGATCACCACGGCCTCCGCCTTGCGATCCGCCGCGGACTTCCGCGGCGCCCGGAGCGGCCTCTGGGGCCCTGTCCCGGAGGGCCTCCGGGACAGGGCCGGCGGGGATTCGTCAAAGGAAAATTTTCCGTCCCGCAGAACGGGAAGCTTCCCTTTTGTCCCCGCAATATGGACCAGGGAATCCAAAATCCGCGCCTTCTTATCCTCCGGCATGGCGGCGGTAAAAATATCCTTGGAATAAAATTCCACAGCCCCCCTGGCGGTGGCCTCATAGGCGGCTTTGGCCGTATCCTGGGTACTTATTACCACCACCGGGGTGGTAAAGCTTTTTCTAATTTCTTCAACCGCGTCCAGGCCGTTCATCACCGGCATATCAATATCCATGGTAATCAGGTCGGGATTCAAAACGGCGATCTTTTCAAGCCCCTCCCTGCCGTTTTCCGCCTCGGCCACCACCTTGAATTCCCCGGAATCTTCCAGAAAATCCCGCAGAATCGAGCGGACCAGGGGGCTGTCGTCAACAATCAGGACATTGAACACCGCGCAGCACTCCAGTCAAGCATTACATCTACCAGTTTAAAGGGATCGAGTAAGAGCAGAGGCAGAGAGTCCCCGGAATCCGAAGCAGAAGTAAGAAAACAAAAGCCCCTAAGGAAACCCAGTTTCCCCTGGGCCTTAAAAATAGCGGGGGGGCTGTGAAACTGACCGGGGGGAAATTCCGCCTCCCTGTCCAGCACGGTAAGGAGCAGAACCCGCCGTTTCCCCTCCCCTTTAAGGACAATCCCGTAGCGAATGTCCTCCCCGGCAAAACCAAAAAAATGGGGCAGGGAGAAACGCTGTTCATCCCCGTCTTCTTCGACAGGACCCCCCATCTCCCCGGAAAAGTAAAGCAGGGAGGCGGCCGCCTCCGAAGGAATCCCCAAAATCAATCCCCCGCCGGAAGAATCCAGGGACGACAAAAAGCACTTCACAGCCCCGCCTTGCCCAAAACCCGGCCCTACGCGGCCTATGCGGCGATTTCCCCGGCCACCCGGTCGATGATCCCCCGGATATCCAAAACCAAAACATTCCTCCCTTTCCAGGAAAAGGAAGACTCCACCCCATCCCCCTTCTCAAGGGGCAGCAAATCCGTCAGAGCTATCTCCACAATATCGATCACATCGTCAATACAAAAAGCCGTCTTCTCCAGATTTACCCGCTCCCCGGCCTCCGGTTCCTTCAAAATCAACGCCTTGGCCCCAAAACTGGGCCGGCCGGAGATCAAAAGCCCCATATCCAGCAGGGCAAAGGGTACGGAATAACGGTTTATGATACCCAGCACATAGTCCGGCAGCAGCGGAAGGGGGTACACCCGGTCAAAAAGGGCTACCTCACTAATGAACCGGGAAGGAAGGGCATAGTATTCCCCCACAATCGTACAGACAACGAAGCGATCCCCCCTGTTTTCCAGGGGAAAATCCGCCTCCGCCCCATTCTGGTCCCCCGGTTCCGGCATGATTATAGGATACTACAAAACAAAGCCTGCCCACAAGAAGCGGTAATTTTTTTGGGCGCATCCCCGCCTGCGGCGGGGACCGGGCTTTCCGGGGCTCCGCGGGTCCCTTACCCGCTCCGGCCTCCTCGCCCCGCCTCCGGCGGGGCTGCGGTGGCGCGCTCCGCGCCCCCTACAATCCCTTGCGCAGGCCAAGAAAAAACAACCGCAGGTTGTTTATTAGTCTACCGTGGCATGGCCTAGCGCCAGTGATGCCCCATAGTTAAACCATGCGGTGCGGCTTTAGCCGCAGCAGTGCGCGGAGCAAGCGTAGCTTGTAAATTAAACCAATGTGGCTTCGCATAGCGCCTCCGTATGCCCCCAAGTTTAACCAATGCGCCGCGTATAAGGGGGGGTAACGGAAGCCACCGCAGCCCGCAGGGCGAGGAGGCTGGAGTGAGGGCGGGGCCGCGTGAAAAAAGGCGGCGCACCGGGACCGGCCCCGGCCTTTGAAACCGATGTGCCCCCCCTCCTTAACTAAGGGGACAGAAAAGAAAAAATAAATACCGGTAGCGGATTCGTTTTTTCACGTTTATCATGGACGGATATGAACAATACCGGTGATTACGGGCGCCCTGTGGGCTTATCAAATTGTGGCGGCGGCCAGTCCGGAGGCCCTGGAAGCGGAAGATTACAGTCTGTGGAATACGGGGAAGCTGGCGGGCGGGGGCTGCTGCGGTATAGCCTACGGGGGTTCTCCCCTTACCAGCGGCCAACGGGTCTGGTGGAAGCTGCGGATCTGGGACGAAAACGACCGGGCCTCCCCTTACAGCGCCCCGGCTTTTTTTGAGATGGGTCTGCTGCGCAAATCCGACTGGCATGGCAGGTGGATGAGTTTTCTGGGGGGCATGATAGGGAACGGTATTCTTCTGCGCCGGAACTTTAATCTGGAAAAGCGGCCTGTCTGCGCCCGGGCCTATGTGGCCTGTATGGGCTATTACGAGTTCAGGGTAAACGGTTCACGGGTTGGGGATAAACTTCTGGACCCCGCCCCCAGCGACTACAGTAAAACGGTGCTGTACTCGGCCTATGACATAACGGAGGCCCTGCGTCCGGGTTTGAATGTTATTGGTTTTATGCTGGGCGCCGGATGGGCGGGGCTGCCCAAGGTGCTGCTGCAGCTTAATATCCGTTTTGATGACGGAAGCCGCGGGGAAATTGTTACCGATTGGGGGATAGGCTGGATGGTGGCCCGGGGTCCCATTGTGTATAACAGCATCTACGATGGGGAAGATTACGACGCCCGCATGGAAAAGGATCACTGGGATTCCCCGGAAGGCCAGGAACAGTACCTTAAAGAATTTCAGCGTCCCGGCGGCTGGATTCTAGGGACCATGGTCGAAGACCCCGGCGGGGAGCTGAGCGGCGAGCTGATGCCCCCCGTGCGGGTAATCAATACGGCGCCGGTGATCCTCCTTAAAACTTTTCCCGATGGCCGGGAATTATACGACGCCGGTATAAACCAGAGCGGCTGGGTACGGATACGGGTTTCCGGCAGCCGGGGGGCGTCGGTAAGTCTGGCTTTCGCGGAGGTATTAACGGAGGAGGGGGAACTGGATACCCGGGCCTTGCGCAGCGCCCGCTGCCGGGATACATACATCCTTAGGGGCGATACGGGGCCGGAGGAATACGCCCCCCGCTTTAGCTATCATGGTTTCCGGTATTTTACCGTGGAAAAAAAGGGAGAAGTTACCGTAGAATCCCTAAACGCCGAATTTGTGGCCAGCGATTTAAGGCAAAACGCCGTTTTTTCCTGTGACAATGAATTCTTAAACCGCCTGGCCGCCGTCATGCGGCATACCGACGCCTGCAACTACTTCGGCATGCCCACCGACTGTAATCAGCGGGATGAACGTTTCGGCTGGACCACCGATACTACCTCCCGGATAGAGGCCAGCATGTACCATTTTGATCTGGCCTCGTTTTTTGACAAATGGCTCCGCGATGTTTACGATACCCAGAGTGAGGAGGGGTATTTCGCCGACAGCGCCCCCCACCGCTGGGGAAGGCGGCCCTGCGACCCCCAGGTAAATACCCCGGCGCTGCTGCCCCTGCTGCTGTACCGGTTCTACGGAAATTTCCGGGCCCTGGAACGCTGTTATGAACCCCTTACCCGGTATATCAAGGTTTTAATGATAGAGGCGGATAACTTTTTGATTTCCCGGACCGGCTTTGGCGAATGGGCATGCCCCAGGGATGAATGTTGGCCCGATGAGGTGGGGGACGGGGCCTCTTCAAAAAATGTGAGTCCCACCTTTGTTTCCACGGCGTATTTCTTCTACTCCGTCTCTTTAACCGCGGAGACGGCGGAGATTCTGGGGCGTCACCGGGAGGCGGAATATTACCGCAGCATGGCGGCTATAATAAGACAGCGGTTTAACAGCAAATTCCTTGACAGGGAAACCAAAAACTACGACCGGGGCGCCCAAAGCGCCAATTCCCTGGCCATAAGCCTGGGCCTGGCGGAACAGGAAGATATTCCGGGGGTACTGCAAAATATCGTTAGGGACCTCCGGGAGAAGGGGAACCATTTTAGCACCGGGAACATGGGAACCAAGGCTCTTATCGAGGTCCTCTGTCAACACGGCATGGACGATCTGGTCTATGAGATTATGACTACCACCACCCGCCCCAGCCTGGGCTATATGCTGGAACAGGGGGCTACCTCCCTGTGGGAAAGGTGGGAGGCGGATAATAACAACAATGTGATGAACGCGCGGAATCACCCCATGTTTGCCTCCTGCGCCGTCTGGTTTTACAAATACCTGGCGGGTATCGGGATGGAGCGGGACTCGGCGGGCTTTAACCGTATCCTTATTGCCCCCCATGCGCCGTCACAGTTAGGCCGGGTGGAGGCGGAACTGGAAATTCCCGCGGGGAGGGTTCAGGTAAGCTGGACCAAAGGGGCCGGTAGTTTTTCCCTGCATGTCCGCATCCCCTTTAACACCACGGCGAAACTTGTTATGCCCCTCCATGCGGTACCCGCGCCGTC
>JAIRNB010000237.1 GCA_031258265.1 Treponema sp.
CTTTGATGAATTGTACGGCTGGGT
The DNA here is from genome assembly GCA_031258265.1 of Treponema sp. Taxonomy (GTDB): domain Bacteria; phylum Spirochaetota; class Spirochaetia; order Treponematales; family Breznakiellaceae; genus JAISFT01. Next base: position 25 of record JAIRNB010000237.1, read on the forward strand.
CCGGCCCTTCGGTTCCCGCTTTAAGTTTACCGGCGGCATCTTCGAAAACACCGACGGCATGGCGGACTACACCGATGATATTGACAATTTTGATATGGGTGTCTTTATGGTGGGCGAAGGCGGCGAGCCCTATGCCGAACCGGAGGAAACTACCAACACCGCCCTGGTAAGCGGCCTTCTAAGCGAGGCGGTCTTTGGCCCCCTTACCCTGCAGTTTTTACTGGCCCCTAATTACAGCAAGGAAAGCGCCTCAATTATGGCTACCGATGCGCTAAGTGCTATGGCAGGGATGCCTATTCCTGTTGCCGCCGACGCGCGCTTCTTCCGCTACGGCGGTCGGGTAATCGCCGATGTAGGCGTGGGAACCGTCTCTGCCCTGTTCAAAACATTCCAGTGGCCGGTGGCTGTTGTAAACGCTGTGGAACAAGCTGCTTATCCCGGAAGCAAAATGAACTGGATAAGCTTCGGCGGGTACTTTGACCTGGGCGCGGTGGAAAACTTGGGTCTTTCCCTGGGTTATACCGGCGTCATGCCGACGATTGACGACTCGAATTATGACAATATACTGTACAGCGGCATCGACCTGCGGGCCACATGGACGGGCATAGAGGGCCTCAGCCTTTCCACCCATAACAATCTCTCCTTTGCGAAGGGTTCGGAGAAAGACTGGTCCGGATCATTACCGAGGAAAGACGCTTCCTTTTTCAGCCTTTACAACGCCGTCGGCGCCACAAAGGAACTTACCGAAAAATTCAGCGTCAATGCCGAAGTATCGAATATTTTCTCGAAGACTAAAATCGTGGACGCCGTTACATACAATAACCTCGGTATCGGCGCCAAGCTTATCGTTACCCTGGGCGAACACGCGGAATTTAAGGCCGGCGCCCGCGTTGATATTGAGAAAACCACCGGTTCCGAGGCCATGACTACCTTCAGTGTCCCTGTGGGGATTGTCATAAACTTTTAGTATTTTGCCCCGGATAAACGGAGTAGTTTCCCGCCTGTAATTTTCTTTCATCATTCCATGAAAAAAATTACCGGCGCTTTCAAAACGCTGCCTGGACAGGGCAGAATGAACACCGATCCTCCTTACTTATCCCCGTGCCGGACTTGTCCGGGGCGGGGATTTTTTTGACGCTATGCGGCGCCGCATTAGTTTAATAGAGTTGTTTAAAAACTTCAGTTTTTAAACAACAACCGCTTAAAAATAACAAAAAACGCAGATTTTGTTAGAAATCTGCGTTTTTTGGGAGACTTGTGAAAGAACCAACCGGGTTCTTGAACAAGTCCAATATACAACCTGGCCGGCAGGATGCCGGCTTTTGTTCCAGCACAACACGCTCCGCGTGTTGTGCCGCGCGCGCACTGCCCCGGTTAAAACCGGGGCGTATTTGTCAAGTTGGGGGCATACGGAGGCGCTACGCGAAGCCGCATTGGTTTAATATACAACCTGGCCGGCAGGATGCCGGCTGTGATAGATGTATACGTTTTTGCTTCGCAAAAACGTAAAGCTAAAAAATGGCATGGATGCCATTTTTTAGCAGCGCGAGGGATAGAGCGGAAATACCGGAAGCCCGCCGCAGGCGGGCTGAGGAATTGCAGCGATAGCCCGGTCCCCGCGAAGCGGGGATGCGCCCAGGATTCGCAAATGAATCGCCGGATACCTGTTCCGCTTACAGCCGTGCAAGCCGCCGGACCGCCTCTTCCACATCGGCGCGGTGGCCAAAGGCGGAAAAGCGGATAAAGCTTTGGCCCGCCGGTCCGAAACCTGAACCCGGCGTGGTGACAACCTGGCACTTTTCAAGGATTTCGTTGAAGACCTCCCAACTGTCCCTGCCGGGGAACTGGGCCCAGATGTAGGGGGAATTGTCGCCCCCCACGCAGGGGATTCCCAATTTCCGCAGGCGGTCCCGGATAAGGGCGGCGTTTCCCAGGTAGAAGTCGCAGAGGGCTTTCATCTCCTTGACGCCTTCTTCGTCCAGGGCCGCCAGGGCCCCCGCCTGGGCGATGTTGGAGGCGCCGTTGAAGACGGTTCCCGCTACCCGCGCCCAGTCGGCGTTGACGCTTTCCCCTCCGGCGTAGCGGAGTTCTTTGGGGACTACGGTCCAGCCCAGCCTGACTCCGGTGAAACCTGCGGGCTTGGAGAACGAGTTTACCTCGATGGCACATTCCCGCCCCCCGTCGATTTCGTAGATGGATTTGGGGAGCGCTGGGTCGCGGATGTATTCGGCATAGGCGGCGTCGAATATGATCAGGACCCCCTTGTCCCGGCCGGCTTTGACCAGGGCGCTTAGCTGATCCCGGCTGGCCGCCGCCCCAGTGGGGTTGTTGGGGGAGCAGAAGTAGAAAAGGCAGCCGGCGGGCAGGGCGGAAAGATCGGGGAAGTAGCCGTTTTCCGCTGTGCAGGGAAGGTAACTGATGCCCGCGTAACCGGAGCCCTGCCAGGCCCCCGCCGCGCCGATAAGCACGGAGCCGTCCACGTAGACGGGGTAGGAGGGGTCCTGGACCGCCACCGCCGTACCGGCGCCAAAGAGGAGCTGGAGCCGCCCGATGTCGCATTTGGCCCCGTCGGAAATAAAAATTTCATCCGGCTTTAGGGCTTCCCCGGCGATGTTCTTGTAAAAAACCGCTGCTATTTTTTCCCGCAGTTCCAAAAGCCCCTCGTCCTGGTAGCCCGAATAGCCTTCCGCCGTGGTAAGCCGCCGGGCCCCCTCCGCCAGGCCCCCTCCGATGTGGGGCAGAATGGGTTCCGTGGTATTCCCCACCCCCAGGCTGATGATCCGCGTCTCTCGCTGCGCGGTTTCCGGGTGGGCGGCGGCGTAATCCCGCCGCCGTTTGGCGATCTCCGGGAACAGGTAGCCGGCCTTGATGTTGGCGATACAGGGGTTCCGTTGAATCATGCTTGTCTCCTCGATGTGTCCTCTCTGTTTTGCTTTGCTTATTTTACTCTTTGAAACGGGGGAAGGCCGCCAGGTTCAGGGTGGCAAAGTAGTCTTCCGCCGTCTCCGGCCGCCGGATCTGCAGCACCGAGCCGTCTTGCCGCAAGAGGAGTTCCCCACAGCGGAGTTTTCCGTTGTAGTTAAAACCCATGGCCCGGCCGTGGGCCCCCGCATCGTGGATCACCACGAAATCCCCGGTATTTTCCCCCACATCGATATGGGGAAGCCGCCGCTGGATGGCGAATTTGTCGTTGTTTTCACAGAGGCTTCCCACCACGTCGAAGGTCTCCGTCAGGGCTTCCCGCTCCTTGCCGGGGATGCTGATATGGTGGTAGGCCCCGTACAGGGCCGGCCGCATTAAGTCCGCCATGGAGGAGTTAAGGCCGATGTACTCCCGGTAGATACTTTTGCGGTGGATGGCCCTGGCCGCCAGCCATCCGTAGGGCCCGGTGACGGGCCGGCCGTATTCGGTGTGGATGGCAAGGCCCCCCAGGCCTGCGGGGACGATGATGTCATCGTAGAGTTTCTTGACGCCCCCGGCCAGAGTCTCCCAGCTTACCGCCTCCTCTTCGGGCCGGTAGGGGATACCCAGACCCCCGCCAAGGTTTACAAATTCCAGGGAAAGGCCGGTTTTATTCTTAATTTCCAGCGCCAGATCAAAGAGGAGCCGCGCCGTTTCCAGGTGGTAGTCCAGGCTGAGTTCATTGGAAGCCACCATGGTGTGGAGGCCGAAACGCCTGATCCCCTTTGCTTTAAGAATCTGGTACCCCTCGATAAGCTGTTCCCTGGTGAGGCCGTACTTGGCTTCCTCCGGTTTCCCGATGATGGCGTTCCCCTTCTTGAGGGGGCCGGGGTTGTAGCGGAAGGAGATCAGCTCCGGCAGGCGGCCCAGGGTATTTTCCAGGAATTCGATGTGGGTAAAGTCGTCCAGGTTGATAATGGCCCCCAGCTCCTGGGCCTTACGGTACTCGCCGGAGGGGGTTTCGTTGGCGGTAAGCATGATCTCCTCCCCCCGGATTCCCGCCATATCCGCCAGGAGCAGTTCCGTTAAGCTGGAACAGTCCGCCCCCAGGCCCTCGTCTTTCAGAATCTTCAGGATGAAGGGGTTGGGCAGGGCCTTAACGGCGAAGTGTTCCTTAAAGCCGGGAAAGCGTGACGAAAAGGCCCGGACCATGCGCCCCGCGTTTTCCCGGATTGCCCCCTCGTCGTAAAGGTAAAAGGGGGTAGGGTAGGTCTTTTCAAGTTCTTCAAGCCGGGCCTTGTCCAGCGGAAAGTTTTTGACGCTCATTGGATATAGCCCCGAAATTTAAGGAGTTCCGCGTTGAGGATTCCCCCGCCGGCGGCCCCCCGGATCGTGTTGTGGGAAAGCCCCACAAAGCGGAGATCCAGCGCGGCGCAGGGCCGGATTCGGCCCACGCTTACCGCCATGCCCTTGTCCGCGTCCCGGTCTTTCCGGGGCTGGGGCCGGTCCTCCTCCTCCCGGACGATGACCGGCCGCTCCGGCGCCATGGGGAGTTCCAGTTCCTGGGGCAGGGCCCGGAATTCCCTCCAGACCCGCTTTACTTCGTCAATATGCGGTTTTTGTCCGCCGAATTCCAGGCTGACGCAGGCCGTGTGGCCGTCCACCACCGGCACCCGGTTGCAGTGGGCGGATATGGCGGGCCCTTCCGCCGGGACAATGGCCCCGTCCCGGATGCCGCCCAGGATTTTAAGGGGTTCTTTTTCCGATTTTTCTTCCTCCCCGCCGATGTAGGGGACGATGTTGTCCAGCATGTCCAGGCTGGCGGGACCGGGATAACCGGCGCCGGATACCGCCTGGAGGGTGGAAACGATGATCCGTTTAATTTCATAACCCGCCTTTATCAGGGCATAGACCGGGGTGGTGTAGCTCTGGATGGAACAGTTAGGTTTTACGGCGATAAAGCCCCGGTCCCAGCCCCGGGCCTTTTGCTGGGCGGGGATAATATCCGTATGCTGGGGGTTTACCTCGGCAATCAGCATGGGGACATCCGCGGTCCAGCGGTGGGCCGAGGCGTTGGAGATCACCGGAAAGCCGGCGGCGGCGTACTGTTCCTCCAGGGCCCGAATTTCATCTTTTCCCATTTCCAGGGCGGAAAATACAAAGGCGCAGTCCCCCGCCTTATTCGCGGCCAGGGCCCGGGAAATTTCGTTGGCATCCTGGACCACCAGGTCCCATACGGAGGGATGGGGGAAGCCGCCGCCCGCCGTGGCATGCCAGCGGCCCGCCACCGCTTCGCGGTACGTTTTTCCGGCGCTCCGGGGAGAGGCCGCCGCATAGCGGACTTCAAACCACGGGTGATTCGCCAGCAGGGCGATGTACTGCTGTCCCACCATCCCTGTCGCCCCCAGTATCCCTACCGGTATCTTCGCCATAATTTCCTCCGGCCCCATTCTAGCTTAAAGCAATAGACAAAAGAAATAGGCCGGGTTTATACTCCCCGCCATAATGATGGGGTCCGCCTCCGGCGCCGTATGAATCCGGCATACCTTAGGTTGTCATCAATATCGTTTTCATACTGGTTTGGTACGGCGGCCTGCGCGTACTTTACGGTGCTGCTTCAAAAAAACGGGTACTCCGCCGCCCAGGTGGGGGCCGTCAATGCCTTTAATTCGGTGGTTACTATCATTGCTACCCCCTTCTGGGGCATGATGGCCGATAAATTCCGTTCTATCAGGAATGTTGTTCTTGCCACCATGTGCATCGGTATTCCCCTGTGGATTCTGGTGCCCCTGTCCCTCAAGACTTTTTTAGGCCCCCTGGCCCTGCTGTTCATCATAGTTCCCCTGGGCTGTTTTTTCCGTAACCCCCATCCCTCCCTGGTGGACGCCTATATCGTGCAGAGATGCGACCGGGACGGCCTAACCTACGGTTATGTACGGCTTTGGGGTTCTATCAGCTACACCATTGCCAGCCTGGCTTTTTGCTTTATCCTGCCCTTAACGGGGGTGGAAATAGCCTTTTACGTTTACGGAATCCTCTGCGTCCCCTTTCTTATTTTGATGTGGAATTTCCGGGACAGCGATGTGGCCGCCGCCGGGGGACGGCGGGCCCT
>JAIRNB010000054.1 GCA_031258265.1 Treponema sp.
AGCGCGGACCAAAGGTCCGGCGCGGTATCTTTAGCGTTGCTTTAGTCTGAACGGAGGCTCGGTCGTAAGGAAATTTATAATACGGTCTGGTTCAATACCAAATTTTTGTAAACGTTGCATTATTTGAGCCGGAGCAGAGCGCGTAAGCTGCGCTTACGACGGGGTATTAAACCAGACCCTCGAATAAAAAACCGGCAGCGCGGAGCGTTCAGAGAGCCGCGCTGTTTTTAGCCGTATGTCCTTGCGTGTTCCGCCTGCGGGTCTTGCCTGCAAAGCCCCGGCGGTTCCCTTCCCCCGTACAACTCCTCCTATAAAATTCTTATACAACTCTTATAAAATTCCTATACAACTCCCATAAAACCACAGACGCACTAAGCCGCCGCAAATAGGCCGCAGACAAAATGCTATGCTGTCCGGTCAGGGCGGAGGACTTCGGCGCCGTTCCGGTAGATATGGCGGGGCTTGGCCCCCTCCTCCAGATAACAGTGGATAAGAACCCGGACGCAGCGTTCCAGGCCGTTGAGGACCTCCGGTTCCCGGACGCAGAACAGGGCCAGATTGGCGGCCCGGCCGGACTGGCGCAGGGCGGCGGCGGGGTTCTTCGCGTTCAGATCCGCCGTAACGGAGAAGATAAGGGAAACAATGTCATCTTCCCCCAACCCGTTGGTTTTCAGGATTTCATCGTAGAGGACGCTTACCTGAAGGCGGATGTCATCATCCTGGTTCAGGCACTGCGCCGCCCCCCGCAGGGCGTAGAGCCGTTTCATGGAATTTCAAGCCCCCTTGTCTGTTTCGCGGGACTCCGGCCCCGCCGGATCGCCTCGAATTTGGTGGAAAAACCGGGCTTTGACCGGTTTTTCCAAGAGCATGTTCCGGAACCAGCCGGATTTCGGAACATGCTCATATATTACCTTCCGCCAGAGCGGCAATAAAGGTCCCCGCGGCGGCAAGGAGGGCCCCCAGGACCCCCAAAAGCAGGAAACCCAGCCCCCCCAGCAGGAACATGGGCCGGCGGCGGCGCAGGAAGAACCAAAGCCCCGCGATAAAACGGTAAAGGGAAAGGATCGCCAGGGCTATGCCCCCATACACGGCCGTCTGGACAAACGCAAGAAGGCTGGACCCGGTAAATCCCCGCCAAAGGCCCAGCGCGTAAAGAAAGACGCAGAGGAAACACAGGAGGAAAACAACAAGGGAAGCCCGGTTAAGCAGGCCCAGGAGAACCGGCGGGGAGGCCGCGGATTCCTCCGCCGGGTTCGCCGGGTTTACCAGGTTTGCCGGACCCTCCCGGTCCACCGGATTTGCTGAATCCGCCGGATTTGCCGGACCCTCCCGGTCCGCCGGGACCGGCCCTTCGGCCCGGGGAATCCGTAATCCGCGCCTGATCCGGCGCCCCTTCCCGGGGGATTTGTTCATACCCCCCTCTCCATGTTATGATTATACGGAAAGAGCCAATTCCAAAACCCGCCCGGTCTTGAAGTTGGCCTTAGAATTGGCGTTGGGAAGGACGGCTGCAGACCCGTTTTTCCCCTTAAACCCAAGGCAGCCTTCCCAAAAACCGGACTTTTGGGAGAGCCCCAAAGAAAAGCGGAAGATTCCAGGACGGCCCCCATGCGAAAAGTTCTCATTATCTTTTTTATCCTCCTGGCCCTGGGGGGGACGGGCTTCTTTTTCGGCTGGGCGCAGCTTACAGTCCCCCCCGGTTCCTACGGGGTCATGCGTTCAAAAACCCACGGCCTCGACCGGACATTGATCCGGGAAGGGGAATTCCGATGGGTCTGGTACAAGCTGATTCCCAGCAACACCGACATCCAGGTTTACCGGCCCCTGCCGGTAGAACGCCGGATAAACCACCGGGGGACCCTCCCCTCCTCCGCCGTGTACGCTTCCTTTTCCGGCATCGAGGCGGATTTCTCCTACGAAATTACGGCAACCCTGTCTTTTAGTATCGGCCCGGAATCCCTTATTCCCCTCATCGAGGAGCGGAATATCACAGGCCAGGATGAACTCAACGCCTATACCAATTCCCTGGCGGAGGAAATCGGAGGCTTTGTCCTGGGACAACTGCAACAGGGCGGCGGGGGCGAAGAAGAACTCGAGCGGATTCTGAAAACCGGGTCCAGCCCGAAGCTGGAAGAGGAAATCCGCCGGAGCTTCCCCCAGACAACGGAACTCTCCTGCCGGATACAGGCCATCCGTTTTCCCGATCTCGCCCTCTATTACCAGCTCAGGAACCTTTACACCGATTATATTACCGGCCAGCAGGAACACATAGCCAAAGCCAGGAATGAAAACTCCGCCCGGCATGTGGATTTTCAGTTCCGCGTAGACGAACTCAGCCATTACGGGGACCTGTTGACCAAGTATCCTATATTGCTTGAATATCTTAAGCTGGAAGCCGCCAAAGGTTCAGGGCAGGGGCCGTAACCCATGCGCTTTTGGGTTTGTTGTACTAATGCAACCGGTAACAGCGGTAAATTTTGCTGTGGAATTTGGGCGCATCCCCGCCCCTCCGGGGTGGGGACCGGGCTATCGCTGCAATCTTTTGGCTTCGCCAAAAGTATTTCCGCTCTATCCCTTTTTGCTTTGCAAAAACGTATGCGTTCATCACAGCCGGCATCCATGCCGGCCAGGTTGTATATTAACCCCATGCGGCACCGAATAGCGCCAATAATTTCCCAGTGTTGAACAAAGGTAGAAAAGATTTGCAAAAAATATTAGCTTTTTGTTGAAAAATGAATCATCCGGTGGGATAGAGCCCTATATAAGGGGAGGGTAAATATGGCAAAGGCCAACGAGACCGAAAAAACCAGGGGAGATCCCCTGGCCTCCACGGAGGAGAAAAAGAAGGCCCTGGAGGCCGCCCGG
>JAIRNB010000157.1 GCA_031258265.1 Treponema sp.
ATGGAGAAGTTACGGCGGTATGCGGATTTACACGATGACAAGAGGAAGTATTTGGGAGGGATAGCGGGGGTGGTTTTCAGTGAAAGTGAAAAGACCTATGCGCTGAAGAAGGGGTTTTATGTGATAGAGCCGTCCGGGGAGACGTTTAGTATTACCGAGCCAAAGGGAAATTATTATCCCCACGTATGGTAATTAGAGCTTGTAACAAAAAATGTTACAAGCTCGTTACAGACTCTATGCGCCAAAGGCGAAGCCACAATAAATTTCCTTACTGCACAGCCCCGCCTTTTCCATTTTGCGTATTATCCTGCGCGATGCGGTCGAGTCTTGCCCCCCCGGACCCAAAAGACTAGTATAAAAACCAGAGGTTCCATGATGATTATTAGCGGAGTCAGGACCGCCCTTATCGAGGTGGATGTCCAAAATGACTTTTGCCCTTCTTACAGCCTTTCTTCCGGGGAAAAGCTTCCCCCCGGGGCTTTGTCGGTGGACAGGGGAGATGAAGTTATCCCCCCCCTCAACGCCCTGGCCCTTTCCCTTTCCGGGGCCGGGGGCAGGGTAATCGCCACCGCCGACTGGCACCCCCGGCGGCATGTTTCCTTCGCTTCATCCCATCCGGGGAAAAAACCCGGGGATACCGTAGAACTTTCCGGCGAAGTCCAGGTCCTCTGGCCGGATCACTGCGTCCAGGGGACCTTGGGGGCGGCTTTCCACGAAAAACTGGACCAGAGGCCCCTAAGCCTTATCATCCACAAGGGTTTCCGCTGTTCTTTGGATTCCTATTCGGCCTTCTTTGAAAACGATCGCCGGTCTCCCACGGGCCTGGAGGCTTACCTGCGATCCCTGGGTATAGACACGGTCCTCCTGGGGGGGCTTGCCACCGACTACTGCGTTCTCTACAGCGTCCTGGATGCCCTGCGCCTGGGTTTTACCGCCATTGTGCTGGAGGATGCGGTACGGGGGGTCGGCCTCCCCGCCGGTTCTGTTGAAGCGGCCCTGAAAAAAATGAAGGATTCGGGGGCCCTCCTGATTCCCTCTAGCGGTGTCACCCTGGAAGGCTGACATGAACGGCGGAACACCGAATCACAGCGCCCTCTTTACCGATTTTTATTCCCTTACCATGGCCCAGGGATACTGGAAGCGGAGCGTCAACAAACGGGCGGTCTTCGAAATGTTTTTCCGTCGGCAGCCCTTCGGTTCGGGTTTTGCCGTTTTTGCGGGACTCGGGGATCTGCTGGAAAGCATCGAAGCTTTTCACTGCTCGGCGGAGGATATTGCCTACCTGCGGACTCTGGGAATCTTCGAGGAGGGGTTCCTTGAGTACCTTTCCTGTTTCCGGTTTTCCGGTTCCCTCTGGGCCATGGACGAGGGCGGCGTTATCTTCCCCCAGGAACCCCTTATCCGGGTAGACAGCAATCTTATCGAATGTCAGATCCTGGAGGGGATGCTCCTCAATACCATTAACTTCCAAAGTCTTATCGCCACCAAGACGGCGCGGGTTTGGCTTGCCAGCGGCAAGGGTTCCATCATGGAGTTCGGGCTTCGCCGGGCCCAGGGGCCCGACGGGGCAATGTCCGCATCCCGGGCGGCCTTTATCGGCGGCGCCAATGCCACCAGTAACACCCTGGCGGGGAAGACCTACGGCATACCGGTCCGGGGAACAATGGCCCATTCCTGGATCATGAGTTTTCCCAGCGAGGAAGACGCCTTTAGGGCCTACGCGGATATTTACCCGGATCAGAGCATTTTTCTTATCGACACCTACGATACCCTGAGGAGCGGGGCGCCCAACGCCATCAAGGTGGGACGCGAACTGGCCGCCCGGGGGAAAAACTTCGGAGTCCGCCTTGATTCGGGGGATATTCATTACCTTTCCATGGAAGTCAGGAAAATGCTGGACCAGGCGGGTTTCCCCCAGGCCACGATCACCGTATCCAACGATCTGGATGAGGAGATCATCCATACCCTGCGGGAAGCGGGGGCGCCGATCAATTCCTGGGGGGTCGGCACCCAGATGGTAACCGGCGGCGTTGACGCGGCCTTTACCGGAGTCTATAAACTGGCGGCCAGGGAAGACGCCGCCGGCCGTCTTATCCCGGCAATTAAATTTTCTGATAATCCGGAAAAAACCACCAACCCCGGGATCAAGCAGGTCTGGCGTATCAAGGACAGCCAGGGCATGGCGGTGGCCGATGTCCTTACCCTGGTGGATGAAAACGGGGAGGAGGTTCTGGAAAGGAAAAGCCGCCATGCCTTTTGGCACCCGTCGGCGGACTACCGTCATTTTTACCACGAGATCACGGGGACCGCGGAAAAGCTTCTGAAGCCCCGGATGGAGGGGGGCCGTATTTTGACAAGGGCGGGCTTACAGGAGATTCGGGAACGGATGAACCGGGACATCGATTCCCTGGACCCCAGTTATAAGCGGCTTCTCAATCCCCATATCTACAAAGTTTCTATCAGTCAGCGGCTTAGGGAACTAAAGCTGGGCTTGATCAAAAATTACCTGGGAGATCTGTAATGGAAACCATCGAGTTGCGTTTTGCCTCCGATCCGGATACCGGCGTCCCCTGTCCCTATGGAACCCGTTCCAATTCCCTTATCAAGAATCTGGGTTTAGCGGAAGACGAGATCGCCGCCGTCAAGGTGAACGGCGAGATTCTAAGCCTGTCGGAGGAGCTGAAGGTCAACGCCCTTTTGGAGGCGGTAGCCCTTTCCAGTCCCGAAGGGGTAATGATCTACCGCCGTTCCCTGGCCTTTCTCCTGGCCATGGCGGCCAAGCAAATTTTTCCCCAGGAAGAACTCCGGGTGGGACATTCCCTGGGGAACGGTTACTACTACACCTTTCGATCCGAATCCCCTGAAATGGCCTCCAGGGCGGCGGAAAAACTAAAGGAGGCCATGCACGCCCTGGCGGCGGAGGACCTATCCATCACCACAAGATTCATGAGCTACGGGGAGGCCCTGGAACTGTTCAGATCCCGCGGCCAGGAAGACACGGCCCTGCTTCTGGAACAGCGGAACGAGAACGCCCTGCGGATCAACGAGTGCGGTTCCTTCGCCGATCTGTACGTGGAGCCCCTGGTGAACCGTACCGGCCATCTTTCGGTTTTTGATCTTTGTCCCTATGAGAATGGATTCCTCCTCCGTTTCCCGGCCATAGGCCGGGGGAAAATAATCGATCCCTTTGAAGACAGCCCCCTGATATTTTCCGTATACAAGGAATACAAGAAGTGGGGCAGGATTGTGAATGTCCGTTCCGTGGGAAAACTTAACCATTTAGTTTCCCAGGGAAAGATTCGGGATTATATCCGGATAGCGGAGGCATTCCAGGCCAGGAAGCTTGCGGAAATCGCGGAGAAAATCTACGGACAAAAAGAAAAAGTTAAGGCCGTATTTATCGCCGGCCCCTCAAGTTCGGGGAAGACCACCACCGCGAAGAAGCTTGCCATTGAGCTTATGGTCATGGGGATAAAGCCCATCGCCATCGGTCTGGACGATTATTACCGGGGAAACGAAGACCTGCCCCTGGATGAAACGGGGAAGCCCGATTTTGAGGCCCTTGAAGCTCTGGACATTCCCTTCCTCAATACCCAGCTCCTGGAACTTTTTGAGGGAAAGGAAGTGAAGCTCCCGGTCTTTGATTTTAAGATCGGAAAACGGAAAGAAGGGGAGGGCAGATCCATCCACATGGAAGAACGGAGAACCATGCTGATCATCGAAGGAATCCACGGCCTCAACGACGCCCTTACCCCCCAGGTGGAAGCTTCCCTTAAATTCAAGCTCTACGTTTCCGCCCTTACCCAGTTGAACTTTGACGATCACAACCGTATTCCCACCAGCGATAACAGGCTTCTGCGGCGGCTGGTCCGGGATCATCAGTTCCGGGGGAAGGACGCATACTGGACCATTAACCAGTGGGCCAGCGTCCAAAGCGGGGAACGCAAGCATATCTTTCCTTTCCAGGATTCCGCGGACGCCGCCTTTAATTCCGCCCTGGATTATGAACTGCCGGTCCTCAAGTTCTACGCGGAGAGTCTGCTCCGGGCGGTTAAACCGGGGCGGCGGGAATACGGGGAAGCGGCCCGGCTTCTTTCATTCCTGGAAAACTTTGCCCCCATTCCCCCCCAGTACGTCCCCAGCCAAAGCATTTTACGGGAGTTTATCGGGGAGTCGGAGTTTAAGTATTAGGCCGAATGTCGAGTTTCTATGGGCGCATCGCCGCTGTGCGGCGACCGGGCTATCGCTGCAATTCCTCAGCCCCTGCGGGGCTTCCGGTATTTCCGCTCTATCCCTCGCGCAATTAAAGCAAGCGTAGCTTGTAAATTAAACCAATGTGGCTTCGCGTAGCGCCATCGTATGCCCCCAAATTGAAAAATGCGCCCCGGTTTTAACCGGGGCAGTGCGCGCGCGGCTCACCGCGCTCCGCGCGGTGAGCTGGGACAAAAGCCGCAAAAACGTATACATTTATCACAGCCGGCCCCGCGGCGCGCCCGCCTGTCTAAAGCCGCCCTTGCATTTGGCCGGAATAAATACAGTTGTCATGCGCCAACCGGGTGTTACATTTTTTCCATAACGCGCCCTTGCCAGGACGCTTTTACTTCACCCCCTGCCGGCCAGCACATACCGAACCGGTGTCAGTCACCAATTTGTACAATGCGCCTGTACATAAGGGGGGGTAGTGGAGTAGACCGGACCGGGCGGAGCCCGGGAGGACTACGGAACGAGGGTGGGGCAGCGGCAAAAAGGCGGCGCATTGGGATCGTCGTCCCGGCTTTTGGAACTTATGCGCCCCCCCTCCTAAAGACACGGCAAAAAAAGTAAATGCCGGCGCCCCGGATCAGACCGGGCGGTGTTTCATAATATCAGCTTGAACAGAAACCAGGTGATAAGGTTGACCGGCTGGAAACGCATGGCGAAGCGGCGAAGGGAATCGAGGATCAGGCTGCCGGGACTTTCCAGGTCCGCAAGGCTCCGCACCCGGACCCGCCGGGCAAAGGCCGCCGCGTCTTCGTCCATTTCCCGGGGCAGGGGAACGGTGACAAGCCGTTCCTCAGCGCCGCCGATGTCAAAGAAATTGTCCGAAAGGGCCGCGCCGACGCCCTCTACCTCCACATACACATGGCGGGCATAGGCGTCGGACTTCAGGGTGATATGGGCCTTTCCCCCCTCGATGGCGCAGGAGACCTGGATCCGGGGCTTGGGGAGGGCGGCATATTTATCGGGGACCAGGAGGTAATCCCTGCGGTCCACGGTTTCCCCATCCTCCGAATTTTCCCCCGCCCCCCGGTCTTCCACGGTATTCCGGCGGAGCCTGATGCTTAGGGCCGCGGCGGCCTTCTTTGTCCCCTTAAGGATGTCCCGGTACGGGAGGCTGAGGATTTTCCGCGCCGAAGTACCGGGGACCGCAACGGGGCAGTCCCCGCTGTTTATGAGGACGCCGTAAAAGTCCCTGAGTTCCCATTCCAGCGTTCCCTGGAAATCTCCAGGTAAATCGTTGGCCAGGTAGATCTCCGAGCGGTTTCGGTAGTAATCGTTGGACAGGGAGACAGGTTTGTTGAAATGCCGGGCCTGGTAGTGCAGGGCCTTGTACTGTTTGGCGTAATCGATCCCCGCCCAGGACGCGGTGGGCCAGCAGTCATTGTACTGCCAGTAGAGGGCCCCCCCGCAGAAGGCCATGTTTCGCCGCCAGTGATCCGTGGCAAAGGCCATGGCCCCGGCCTGGACCAACTGGGAAAGGTATACCATGTCTTTGAAATTCCCGGGGCTGCGATACTTGGCCAAAAGATAAAAGAGAATCTTCTGGTTTCCCCCCTGGGATTTCTGGTGGCCCATCATCACAGGATCGGTGATCCTGGGGTTGGAGTCTTCCGTAAATAAGGCCAGGGCCCTCATGGAGGGGAAGGATTCAAGGCCGAATTCCGAACAGAAGCGGGTGGGCAGCTTACGGAAATATTCAACCGGCATAAGGCCGTGCCACACCTGCCACAGGTGGGTATCCCCGTTGTTAAGATCGTTGGCATTACGGCCCCTTTCCCCTGACGAGGGAGAGCCGGGCCAGTAGGGCCTTGTCCCGTCGAGTTTTTCAACCCAGGAGGCCAGGGTATCGTAGTAAAAATTGTTGTTAGATTCGTAGAGATTCTTTTTACGTTTCCATAGGCCGCTTAATATTTCATTTTCGTTGTTGCCGCTCCACAGGGCCAGGCTTGGATGGTGGCGGAGACGGCGTACATTGTCGATCACTTCCTGGCGCAGGTTTTCTAAAAATTGCGGATCGTCAAAGGGGTAGGAACTGCAGGCGAAACAGAAATCCTGCCAAACCAGGATGCCGTTCTTATCGCAGGCATTATAAAATTCATCGGACTCGTAGTAACCGCCTCCCCAGACCCGCAGCATATTCATGTTGGCCCATTTCGCGCTTTCGATATAAAAGCGAATATCTTCGGCGCCGCTGCGGGTAACAAAGCTGTCGCCGGGAATCCAGTCCGCCCCCCGGGCGAAGACCGGTGTCCCGTTGATCACAAAGCGAAAAGCCGTTCCCCGCCGTCCGGGAGTCCTGTCCAGGGTGATGGTCCTAAGCCCAAAGGACTTTTCCACCGAATCGATAACGCGGTTCCCCTGTTTTTCGATCACCGCCACATTGAGCCGGTACAGGGGCTGTTCCCCAAGGCCGTTACACCACCAAAGCTTTGGGTTTTCCACCTGAATATCAAAGCTCCCCGTCTTTCCGTTAAAGGGGAGGGTTCCGCTGGCGGCTTTTCCATTACCAGCTTTTCCGCTGTCAGCCCCTTCACCACCAGCGCTTTCGCCGGGGGCGCTGAGGGAATATTCCAGGGTGTAAGGTTCCGTCCCCTTGGCGGAATCCGGCCCCCGGAACTGGAGTTCCACATGCAGCGTTACCGCGCCCCCCCGGTGTTCCTGCCGGATAAGGCAGTCTTCTATCCGCCCCCCATAGGATTCCAGGCCGATAGTCCCGGAAACCCCCGCCGGAGGCAGGCAGGGCCCCCAATCCCAGCCAAAATGACTCTGGACCTTGCGGATATGGGAAACCCCCTTGATCCCCGCCATGGAGGCCATGGGCCGGACGGCCTGCTTTTGCCTGATCACGGGAAAGGGATTCTCAAAGAGAATAGCGATACTGTTTTCCCCTTCCCGGACCAGGTCTTTCACGCCGAAGCGCCAGATTCGGAATACGTTATCCCCCCTGCCCGCCTCTTTGCCGTTTACCCGTATCCGCGCCAGGGTGTCGAGGCCGGAGATTACCAGATCGAGCTGTTCTTCCTCCAGGTCTTCCTTATCAAGGGTGAAGGTCCGGGAATATTCAAAATCCCGGTCCGCAGCTTTTCGGGCCTCGTCCTCATTCCGGCCCCAAAAGGGATCGGGGATAAGCCCCGCCGCCGCGAGATCCAGGTATGTACAGCCGGGAAGCCGGCCGGGTATTTCCCGGGGCTCTACGATCAGAGGGCTGACCTGCCCTCCGTTTTCCGGCGCTGAATCCGGTTCCGAAAGCCGCCAAAGACCGGCTAAATCTATCCGCTTCATCGCAACCCCCTGGAAGATCCGAAGAACCCCGCTTGGTTTTTAAGGCAGCCGGGACTCTCCGGCCCCCAGCTCTGAGACCCCCGGCCCCGCAGCCCCGGTCCCCATGTGTTTACATTAAGGACAGCCCCTGGAGCTTCCTGCAAAACCCGGTTGGTTTTGCCTTACTTAAAAAGATTTTCGCTTCTCCAAGCCGAGGGATTCCCCGGCCCTACCCATTGATTAAGGGCAAAGCCCGCTTTAAGGCTTAGGGTGATGAATTTTTTTGCCGCCTTAACCGCATCGATGACGGAAAGCCCCCTGGCAAGGCCCGCCGTGATAGCGGCGGAACTGGTACAGCCGGCGCCATGGTTCCAGTTTGTTTTAACCAGATCGTCTTCCAGGATAACAAAATCCTTCCCGTCATACAAAAGGTCCAGCGCCCGATTCTGGCCGGGTAACTTTGCCCCCCCCTTTACAAAAACATGCCGGGCCCCCTTCCCATGGATAAGCCCCGCCGCCTCCTTCATCTTTTCAAGGGAATCGATGCCCCCCAGCCCGGAAAGCTGTTCCGCCTCAAATAAATTGGGAGTTACCAGCTCCGCCAGGGGCAGCAGTTTTTCCGCAATGGCGCTGTTTAACTCCGGGTTCAGGGCTTCCCCCGCCCCCTTGCAGACCATTACCGGATCAAGGACATAATGTGCAATCTTGTAGGAGGAAACATACTCCCGGGTAAGTTCCACCGCATAAAAAGTACCAAGCATCCCCGATTTTACGGCACTGATCCCCACGCCCTTAAAAACCGTTTCCAACTGGGCGCGGAGGGCGGATTCCTCCACAGGGAAAACCTTATGGGCCCAGTTATTATCCGGGTCCATGGTGGCGATGACCGTTACCGCCGCCATGCCGTAAAGGCCGTATTCCTCGAAGGTTTTAAGGTCCGCCTCCAACCCGGCGCCGCCTGAAGCATCGGAACCGGCAATCGTAGCAAGCTTAATCATGATCTACTCCTGGCACTTATTTTTTCTAAGCGGCATTGCCGGGAATCAAAGTTTCCTGACAGCCCCGCGGTTTCTCCAAGATTTCAGGGTTGGGGAAACCGCCAACAGTATATGATTCGCGGTAGAAAAAATCCACCAGTTAAGGAGGGGGGGCACAT
>JAIRNB010000089.1 GCA_031258265.1 Treponema sp.
AACATGAAGGGGGCCCAGTACACCGTTCCTTTCGTGGTAGGTAACGGCCGGGTCATGTATTTTAACCGGGAACTCCTCGCAAAGGCCGGGGTGACTGCCCTTCCCAAAACCTGGAACGATTTTATCCAGACGGGGCTAAAACTTAAAAACGCCAATCTGGGTTCCGATATTATCGTTTTCGCCCAGGAATGGGCGGACCCCGCCATCGGCGGCCTTAACGCCATCTACTATCCCTACCTTTGGCAGGCCGGCGGCGATTTCTTTGACAATACCGGAAAACTGGCCCTTCAGAACAACGATGCCGCGGTAAAGGCGGCCCAGTTTGTTTATGATCTTATGTATGTCCACGGCATCACTTCCAAAGAATGTCTGTCCATGCCCGGCAGTGAAACCGTCCGCCTTTTCCGGGATGGAAAGGTCGCCATCTACGTCAGCGGCGCCAGTCTTGCCAAGACCCTGGACGCCGAAGGAAAGGTAAAATGGGACTTTATTCCCAGCCTGGAGGACAAGAAGGGCGCGGTATGGGTAGCTTCGGACGCCCTCATCGTAAACGCCGCCTCCAAACAGAAGGATATGGCGGTGAACCTGGTTAAGCACATCACCAGTCCCCGGATTATGGAAGCCTTCCACCGGGAAATTTACGGCGCTCCCCCTATCGCGGTGGGCGAGGCGTATCTTGACGATCCCAAATTCCAGGAAATGTACGAGAAGTCTCCGTACCTTAAATCCATGCCGGTAGCCAAGAATGCCGCCACCATGGGGGACAACCTCTTTAAGAATCTCCAGCGGATGATGCACCAGGAGATAAGCCCCCAGCAGGCTATCCAGGCCACCACCGACTACTACAAGTCCCTGCAGTAGCCCGCGTCCCAAGGGTCCCGGAGGCCGTAATCCCTCCGGAGTTTTTACCGGGGGGGCATGCCCCCCCAGAACAGCGAATTTTTCAATCGGGGGCGTTACTTGATTTATAAAAAAAGAGAAATAGCCCATGCGGCGGTATATATACTGCCCAGCTTTATCCTGATCAGTTTTTTTTCGCTTATCCCCATTGTAATGAATTTTTATTTTGCCTTTACCAAATACAATGTAATACAGCCCCCCGAATGGACCGGCTTATCCAATTTTTTCAGGCTTATCCGGGATATTTATATCGGCGCTTCCCTGCGGAATACGGTCTTCTACACGATCATCACCGTCACCGTGCAGACCACCCTTTCCCTTTTCTTTGCCGCCCTTATCGCCGAAGGGTTTAAAAACAAATACGGCGAATTTTTCCGGGGGACCCTTTTTATCCCGGTTATTTCCTCCGGTATTCTGGTGGGCACCCTTTGGACCCTTATGCTGGGGGCCCGGGGTCCGGTAAACCAGATTCTGCAGCTTCTCCATCTGCCGGCGGTCAACTGGCTGGGGGGAAGATTTTCCGCCCTCATAAGCGTGGCCATAACATCAATATGGAAAAACCTTGGATATTTTCTGGTAATTTACTACGCGGGGATCATGGATATTCCCGTTTCCCTGTACGAGGCCGCCAGAGTGGACGGGGCCGGCGGAGTTCAGCGGTTTTTCTACATTACCCTCCCCTCGCTGCGGAACATTACTTATCTTATCGTTACCCTGGGAACGATCTGGTCTTTCCAGGTTTTTGACCTGGTATACACCATGACGGGTGGCGGGCCGGGAATGGCGACGGTAACTCTGGTGTTGACCACTTACCGGGTAGCCTTCAAAGAATACAATATGGGCTATGCCAGCATGATCGCCCTCCTGCTCTTGTTTCTAATCCTGATCATATCTATCTTACAAAAGCGTTTTATGCGGAACGAAAGTGGGGATTAGCATGAATAAAAGAACCCTTGTCCTGTTCATCCCCGGCATTGTCCTCCTGGCCTTCTCTCTGCTGGCAATAACCCCCTTTGTACTGATGATCCTGACATCCTTCACTGATAAGGCTGTCATAGATTTTGTTTTTGGTTTTCGTAAATTTCAAATTAACAACTATATCCGTATATTCCGGAACCTCAACCTGGGGCGGAATTTATTCAACAGCATGGCGGTCACCGTCTGCGCCTGCATGTTGAACGCCGTTGTTTCTTCCATGGCCGCTTTCGGCTTTGCGAAAAAGAGTTTCCCCGGAAGGGAAAGATTCTTCATGCTGTACCTTGCCACCATGATGATACCCGGACAGGTCACGTTGATTCCGGTGTTCATCATGATTCGGACAATAGGGCTGATGAATACCTACCCCGCCCTGTTCCTTCCGGTGATAAACGCCTTCGGGGTGTTTCTGATCCGCCAGTTTATGTTTAACCTGCCCAACGAGCTGTTGGAATCGGCAAAAATAGACGGCGCCAGTGAACCTGTTCTTTTTACCCGCATTGTGCTTCCCCTGGTCCAGCCGGTCCTTATTTCCCTTACCATCTTCACTTTTATCAGCGTCTGGAATGATTTTCTCTGGCCCCTGGTTATCGCCAGCAAGCCGGAAATGCACACCCTGACCCTGGCGGTTAGCGTTCTTAGAAACAGCTATCAGTCAAATTACGGGCTGGTGATGGCAGGTTCAACCCTGGCTTTTATGCCGCCCTTTATCCTATACCTGATACTCCAGAAACAATTCGTGGAGGGAATAGCCCTCAGCGGCATAAAGGGGTAATCCATGTACGGCTATGATTTTTTTCTTAGCGATTCTCTTGAAAAGGTACTACCCGCAAAACGGCCCCGGCCTATGGCGGACGGGAAGCTTATTCCGGTTTTCCCCGGAACCATCCCCGCGGTTCAACTGGTCTATGCCCGGCGCCGCTCTGAAAAGCGGGCGTTTTTTATCACCCCCTTTACCGTTTCCGTGGAGGGGGCCCCGGTAAAGGCGGAGCTTAGAAACGTAGAACTGGTACCGGTGGACTTTCCCGCCAACGAAAAAACCGATGACGGTTAC
>JAIRNB010000140.1 GCA_031258265.1 Treponema sp.
TCCGGCCATGTTATGCCGATGGCGGGATCGTTCCAGATGAACCCGCCTTCATCTTCGGGATAATAAAAATCGGTACACTTGTAGGCAAAGACAGCGGTCTCGCTTAGTACCAAAAAACCGTGGGCGAATCCGGGGGGGATATAAAACTGATTCTGCTTTTCGCCGCTTAGTATAACGGCATGCCATTTGCCATAGCTGGAAGAACCGGGCCGGATGTCTACCGCCACGTCAAAGACCTCGCCAAAAACGGCCCGGACCAGTTTGCCCTGGGGGCGGGTTTTTTGAAAATGGAGACCCCGGAGGACCCCCTTTACCGAGCGGGACTGGTTGTCCTGGACAAAGGGAAGCGTGATCCCCGCGGCGGCGTAATCCCGCTGGGAATAGCTTTCAAAAAAATAACCCCGGCTGTCCCCAAACACCTTGGTTTGGATTTCACAGAGGCCGGGAATGGGACAGGGGGTAAAAACAAAGGGCATATATTCAACC
Source organism: Treponema sp. (assembly GCA_031258265.1). GTDB lineage: Bacteria > Spirochaetota > Spirochaetia > Treponematales > Breznakiellaceae > JAISFT01. The sequence continues at coordinate 487 of JAIRNB010000140.1, forward strand.
TTGACGATTCCGCCGGATCGGAGGCGGCCTCCGCCCGCCGCGGAAAAATTCACCGGCCTTCGGCGATGTACTCTAAATATTCGCCATAGGCGGTTTTGTATTTTTTGGCAAAGGCCAGAAGATCGTTCCGGGAAATCCAGCCGTTGGCGAAGGCGATCTCCTCGATACAGGAAACGTACATGCCCTGGCGCTTTTGGATGGTGGCGATAAAGTTAGAAGCCTCCAGGAGGCCGTCGTAGGTCCCCGTATCCAGCCATGTCATGCCCCTGCCCAGTACCTCAACGGAAAGGCGGCCCTGTTCCAGGTACCCGTTGTTGACGGCGGTTATTTCGATTTCCCCCCGGGCGGAGGGTTTTATTGACCGGGCTATTTCCACCACGGCGGAATCGTAAAAATAGAGGCCCGGAACCGCGTAATGGGACTTTGGCTTTGCCGGTTTTTCCTCGATGGAAAGGGCCCGGCCCTGGCTGTCAAACTCCACTACCCCATAGGCGCCGGGGTCTTTTACATAATAGCCGAATATCGCCCCGCCTCCCTTTTCCGTAATCCGGGCGGCGGTGGATCGCAGGGTCCGGCTAAATCCCCGGCCGTAAAACACGTTGTCTCCCAGCACCAGGGCCGTCGAATCGCCGCCGATAAAACCGGCGCCGATGATAAAGGCGTCGGCCAGCCCCCGGGGACTTTCCTGAACCTGGTAATCGAAACACATTCCCAGCCATTCCCCGCTTCCGAATAGTTCCCTGAAGAACGGCAGATCCCGGGGGGTTGAAATGATCAGCACCTCCCGGATGCCGGCAAGCATCAGTACGGACAGGGGGTAGTAGATCATAGGTTTATCGTAGAGGGGGAGTATCTGCTTTGACAGGACCAGGGTGATGGGGTAAAGCCGGGTAGCGGCGCCCCCGGCAAGGATGATGCCTTTCATGCGCCGCCTTCCGGGGCCGGAGCTGCCAAACTTGATACGGATTGGAGGCATACGCTATGCGCTAGATGCGGAGCCATAATCAACTTCCCTTGGCCTTTTAACGGCGTTTTTAACGGCGGCCATAGTTTTCCTCCACCCAGTAGCGGTATTCCCCGCTGCGGATGCGGTTGATCCACGTTGTATTAGCCATATACCACTCTACGGTTTTGGCCAGGCCCTCCTCGAAGGGGGTTTCCCGCTGCCAGCCCAGTTCTTCTTTGATTTTGGCGCAGTCGATGGCATAGCGGCGGTCATGGCCAGGGCGGTCTTTTACAAATTGTATGGTTCCCCGGATTTTTTGGGGCTCCCCGTTGATTTTTTCCGCCACTATTTCGATAAGTTCGTCAATGATGGCGATATTTTCCCGCTCGTTTTCACCGCCGATGTTGTATTTTTCCCCGGTTCTGCCTTTGGACAGGATGGTCCAGATGGCCCGGGTGTGGTCGTCCACGTAGAGCCAGTCCCGGATATTTTTGCCGTCCCCGTATACGGGCAGGGGTTTGCCTTCCAGCATGTTGATGATCATCAGGGGGATGAGTTTTTCCGGGAACTGGAAGGGGCCAAAGTTGTTGGAACAGTTGGACAGGGTAACGGGGAGGCCGTAGGTGTGGTGCCAGGCCATGACCAGGTGATCACTGGCAGCTTTGCTGGCCGAATAGGGGGAACGGGGTTCATAGGGGGAAGTTTCGGTAAAGAAGCCGCTTTCCCCCAGGGAACCGTAAACTTCATCGGTGCTGACATGGTGGAAGATTACCCCGGGGGTATATTCCGCATCGGCGGACACGGGGAGGGGCTGGGTAGGATCTCCGGTGGAAATCTGCCAGCGCCGGCGGGCCACGTCCAGAAGGGCAAAGGTGCCCATCACGTTGGTCTTCACAAAGGTCTCCGGCCCCAGGATTGACCGGTCCACATGACTTTCCGCCGCGAAATTAACCACCGTGTCGATATTGTACTTGGCGAATATCGTCTCCAGCCCCTGGCGGTCGCAAATGTCGCCTAACTCAAAAAAATACCGGGATTCGGGTTTGCTGTCGATGCCGAATTCTTTTTCGATTTCCTGGAGGCTGGTGATGTTTCCCGCGTAGGTGAGGGCATCCAGATTGATGATCCGGCCCGTAAACTCCGGGGTATGCTTGAACAGGCGGCGTATAAAATTTACGCCGATGAATCCGCAGCCACCGGTAACTAATATGTTTTTTAGGGTACGCATGCCTCTTTATCCTCCGGCAGGATTAGTCCGCCGGATAAGAATGTCACAAAGTATCAAATTTTGAAAGCCGGGCCCCGGCCCCAGGATAAACATATAGAAATTTACATCTTCTTTTTTTTGGGCGCATTTTTTGCTGCCGCAAAAAACCGGGCTATCGCTGCAATTCCTCAGCCCGCCTGCGGCGGGCTTCCGGTATTTCCGCTCTATCCCTTGCGCGAAGAAAGCAACCATAGGTTGTATATTAAGCTAATATGGAACCGCATAGCGCCACCGCATGCCCCCAAATTGGATAATGCGGCTTAGCTTTAGCTAAGCCAGGGCGCGCGCGGCCCAAACCGCAGGTTTGGGCTGGAACAAAAGCCGCAAAAACGTATGCGTTTATCACAGCCGGCATCCTGCCGGCCAGCGCA
>JAIRNB010000164.1 GCA_031258265.1 Treponema sp.
TCGACATGGCTTTAAGCTGGCACAGCCTGGGACTGGAGGACCGGGCGGCGGGGGCCCTGGAAAAGGCCCGGATTGTGGCGGGGGGAAATATTTCCCTGGCCCGGCTGGCGGAAGGGACGGCGGAACTCTTTGATAAATAGAGTCTGTCCATAATGTAGACGCATTATGGACAGAGTTCCTTAAAAAATGCACTTTGCGTACCGTTTTGGTACAGGCGGATTTAGGCAAATCCGCCAGGAGTAAATGTAAGTTCTGTCCAGGACGAAACGAAATTTCGTACAGCACCGGCTTTGTGGACGGATGCTAAACAGAATTAGGTTTTGGGACAGGCTCAATAGTTTGGTATAACATTCGCCGCGTATATTTGAAAAGGAGGGCAGGGGATGTGAAAGGCTCCATCTGGTCGAAGATACTTCTTTTCGCAATAGTTCCTTTTCTTGTCGTCTACATTTTTCTGGCGGTATTTATTCTACGGTTTATTTATAATGACAAGTTAAAAGATCTGGAGAGGGATGTTAGAAACCTTGCCCGGTTTAACAAGGAGAGTTTTCATGGATTTATCGATAATTCCAGGCTTTCCGTGATGATCGCCGCAACGGAATTGGGTCTTATTGATACTTCCCTTCCCGGCGCCCGGACCCAGGGGGAAAGGTTACTCGTCTCCAGCTTCAGCAATAGGGCGGTTTACAATTCCTGGCTGGTGTTTGAACCCAATGCCTTTGACGGCAGGGATGATGAACACCGGGGAGAGTATCCGGGGGAACGTTCCGGCAGGTATATGCGCTCGTATGTCCGGCAGGATTCCAGCTATGTTGAGGCGCCCGATATGGATGAAAATCTTCTGGATAATATGGATGAGTCTTATTGGTATCTTGTGCCCAAATTAACCGGGAAACCTTTTATTGATATTAATATCAGCTATGAACTTTATTGGGATTACGCCATCGGTGAAGGCCCGGTTAACAGTATCAGTCTGGCCGCTCCGGTGACGCGGAATGGAGAAGTTATCGGCTGCGTGGGAGAGGATATTATCTTAACCGATATTATTCTGGGCCCGGAGCTGATTCCCGGCGCGATTTCCGCCTTGATTAGTCCCAATGGCGCCCTGCGGTATTACCGGGATCATGATGTTTTGGGGAAGACACTGGAAGAGCTGGGCTTTAGCGGCGCTAAAGAATTCATGGAAGCCTCCGCCCAGGGGAAAGAATTTTTCTTGTCCGGCGAATACAACCCCCTGGTACAAGCTCCGGTTATTTCTTTTTATACCCCGGTGGTTCTGGAGGACTTTGGCGAGACTCTGTATGTGTATGCCGCCATACCGGAAAGCATTATCAGGGAGGCGGTGAATCCGCTTCTGATGTCCATTGCCTATTCCCTTATATTTGTTTTGGCGATCTTTGCCGTATCCCTGCTTTACCTTGTCAAGGGCATTTCCAAACCTATTCATGATCTTGTCCTGGCCTGTGAGGCGATAAGCCAGGGGAATTTCGATACCGTGATAGTTCAATCCCGGTCCCGGGGGGAAATTGGCATTATGACCCAGTCCCTGTACCGCATGGTGGAGCAGTTTAAGATATACATTGCCATGCAGGAACAATCCCGGGAATTGCTGAACATTTATACCAGGCTTTACAACGCCCTTTACCAGTACGATCGCTTAGAGGATGTCTTTGACGAGATCATCCCGCTTATCAGTGATTATTTTAAGGTACACAGGGCTTCGCTGGTGTTTGTTTCCGGGGAAGACGCCCGGCTTTTATCATCTTACGACAGGGGTACGGGCCCGCGGAAAGAAGGGATGGAGAATTTCGCCTTTCATCACCAGGTCGTAGCCCTTCTGGCGAAAAGGAAATATATTTCCTTGAATTTCAGCGCCATGCAGGAGCAAAAGATCGATTTTGCCGGGGAAGACACCCGGTCCCTTTGCATTCTCCCTTTTCTGGTCTTAGGTAAACTGCGGGCTTATGTCATTATGGAAGGGGACAGTAGAACAGGCCCCCTGGTGCATGGCGATGAGGCCCTGCTTTTTATTTCGCAAACGGTTTCCTATGTGCTTGCCCAGCGGGAAGCTGTGGGGAAACAGGAAGCCGTTCCGGAGTCCGGCGCTGCATCAACGGAGGCCGGAAAGGAGATGGAAATGACAATCGCCGAAGGAAAAGCCGGCCCAGGGGAGGAGTCCCCGGTTCTGAAGGCGGCCCGGATCATTGAAGGCCTGGATGTGGACAAAGGGCTGTTCCATTCCGGGAGCAGCGCGGGACAGTACGAGGATCTGCTGCGGATTTCCGCCAAGTCCTTTGAAGGGAAAATAGAAAAGATGCGCTCTCTGTACCTGGCGGATCTTCCGGCCTTTGGTATTGAGATTCACGGGATAAAAGGCGCCCTGTATTCCATTGGGGCCGCCGTCCTGGGAGATGAGGCTAAAGCCCTGGAGTTTGCCGCCAAGGCGGGGGAGGCTTCCCGCTGCGCCCAGGATTACCCGGTTTTTGAGAAGAAACTTGCCGCATTTGCCGGACGGCTTGCGGCCATTTCCCGGCAGCGGGAAAGGCCGGTCCGGGGCCCTGGGGATATTTCGGCCCTGATTGCCGCCCTTAAGGAAGCCCTGGAAGCTTCCCGGCTTTTTGATTCCGATAAGGTTGCCGGGCTTGTTAATTCTCTTTTGGAGTATTCCTGGGACGAATCCCGGCCGGAGATCACGGGGAGCCTGGAAAAAATCGCCGATGCCCTGGAATGTATGGATTATGACGCGGTGGAACAGTCCATCGGCCTTTTGCTGGAATCCCTGGCATGAAGCATCTCTTTATCGTCAACCCCAAGGCTTTTTTTCTGAAAGGGCGGGTTGATGATGTATGCAGTGATATATGTCTGTTTTTTGTCAATTATCCGCAGCTCGAATATGAAATTCATGTGACCCGGTGGAAGCGGGACGCGGTGGGTTTTACCCGCCGCTATGTTTCCACCGCGGACAGAATTGTACGGGTTTACGCAGTAGGGGGCATGGGCACCCTCATGGAGATTATCAACGGCGTAGTGGGTCTGCCCAATGTACAGGTGGCCGCCTGGCCCTTCGGCGTAGATAATGCCTTTTTACGGTACTTTGGGAAAGACAGGATGGAACATTTTCGTTCCCTTAGAAATCTGATTTTTTCCGGGGTGTCTTCATTCGATCTTATACGCTGTGGAAACAATTTTGGGATCTGCGCCGGTTTTATGGGCTTAGAAGCTATCTCCGCCCGGAACGGGGATCGCATTTTGGGAAACGCGGATTTTATGCCGGGCTGGCTTGCTCACAGCGGCGTTATTTATCTGGCCCTGTGTGTTTATTATGGCATCAGTAAAAAAATATCCCAGTCGTACCAGGTGATAATCGACGGTACTCCCCTGTATGGAAATTATTCCAGTATTCTGGTGGCTAATCAGCCATATCTGGGCAGCGGCCTGCAGCCGGCGGTAGAAGCCCGTCCCGATGACGGTTTTCTTGACGTTTATCTGATCCGTCCTGTAACGAATTATAAACTTGCCGTATTGGCCCTGGATTATGCTCAGGGACGTTATTATAAATGGCCCCAATATATATCCCACTACCGGGGTAAAACCATAACCGTATCTTCGGATCAGATCATGGATATTTGCCTGGATGGGGAACATTTCTATGATGTTACTGTGGAATACCAGGCCGTACCCCATGGCCTGGATTTTGTCTGTCCCGCCGGCCGGGAAAATACGAGGGACGATCAAAGAAATTATGCCCAATTTTAGTATCTCCTGGTATGGACCGGATGCCCGGACTCAGCGCTGGTTTGTCGGAGCCGGGACTGTTTTACATGCTATTATTTCCCTGATCTACTGTTTTGTCTTTACCCTTCCCGGCGCCGAGCGGACAGGCCGCATCATTGCGGCATCGGCGGAGATAGTGAGTCTGCTTTGGACCGGCCTTAACCGGAAAATTGACCCGGCGGTCAAGACATGGCTTGTACCCCTGTGCCCGGTGATCATAGAGATGATGTTTGCCCTGGTAATGGGCGAGGACAGGATACTCATTACCCATGCCGCCGTCATGGGGGTTGCGAGTTTTTGTTTTTTGAATCCCCCGGGACTGTTGATATATTTTTGTATTGTCAATGCCATATTGATAATCCCCCTTTTTTTTCTAAGAATTAATATACTGGGGTCCGGCTTCCCTTGGCATCATGCCATCTATGAATTTATTATATTTGATATAATCGGGTTCCTGCTTTATGCCATTTCCCGGTTTATCCGGCGGGTAATTAATGATATTTCGAAAACCACGCATACATTTGAGACTGTTTTGGAAACAACCCCCTCCTATATGGTAATTATCAACGAGAACGCGGAAGTTGAGTATATAAGCGATGCCCTTGCAAAATGGCTTGGTATCTCCCGCAGGCAGTATGCCCAAGGCCGGCCTTTCCTGGATTTATTCCCCGCCGGGGAATTCAGGATGAATTTTCAGGAAATTTTGGAAGAAGAAGGGTATATTACTAAAAATTTCGAGGCTGTTCTGGAAGGCAAGGAATATTATTTTATGCTGCGTTCCTCCCGGCTGGAGGCGGGAAATTATTCCCGCTATATCGAATGGATTGATATTACCGAACTCATGGAAGCAAAAAACGAAGCGGAGTCCCTGGCCCGGGCGAAGAGCGATTTTTTGGCCAACATGAGCCACGAAATAAGAACCCCCATGAATGCCATAATTGGCATGACGGATCTTATGCTTGTTAACCCCCTGGACCCGGAACAGATGGTTAGGGCGGATACCATTAAGGGATCGGCCTTTTCCCTGCTTACTATTATTAATGATATTTTAGACTTTACCAAAATAGACGCGAGAAAAATGGAGATTATTCCCCAGCCGTTTAATTTTGCGTCTTTTATCAATGATACGGTAAACATGATTGGCCTTAAGGCTTTTGACGCGGGACTTGCTTTTACTACCACAATATCAAAAGATATACCGCCGGTAATAAATACCGATGAAGTCCGGCTTAAACAGTGCCTGCTGAATCTTTTAAGCAACGCCGTTAAATTTACCCCCAAGGGTCATGTCCACCTGAGCATTTGGCCGAAATTCCTAAAATCCGGGAATTATGAACTTCATTTTTCCGTACAGGACACGGGGATAGGCATTAAGGAAAAAGACAAGGACCTCCTCTTTGATGAATTCCAGCGCCTGGATACCCATAAAAACAGGAGCATTGAGGGAACGGGCCTGGGGCTTGCCATAACCTGCCGGCTGGTGGAAATGATGGGCGGAGTCATAAATGTGGAAAGCGCCTATGGCAAGGGTTCTGTTTTCTCTTTTTACATTACCTGTGCCGGTCCGGCCCATGGAAAACTGGTAGAGTTGGCTTCCCCCGCAAGCATGCGGATACTTTGTTATGAACCTGTTTCTTATAATGCCGAAGCTTTTCATATTATGCTGGAAAGTCTTGGGGTCCGGGGTGAAGTGTATACCGATATTGACAGGGTCCGGGAATCAATGAAGGCCGGAGGTTTTACCCATGTCTTTCTTGACATTTCCGGCAAAGAAGGGCTTGTGGAATTTTTGGACAGTGGGAATATTGAATTTGTACTTATCAAGGAACTCCCCGAGAAATATGACAACCGTATACATAATTCCATAAACCGGCCTATTCTGATAACGGCCCTGGCCAATGTACTGAACGGGAAGAAAAATTATCAGATCCGCCGCATGGAAAACCGTGTGGAAAAAGCCGGACCCTTTGAAGTTATAAATGCCATGACCCTTGTGGTGGATGATAATCCGGTGAATATCGCTGTGGCTAAGGGTCTGTTAAAGCAATACGGCATTGATACCGATGTTGCCGCCAGCGGGGAAGAGGCTGTGGAGAAAATAAAAAAGACAGATTACGATATTGTTTTTATGGATCACATGATGCCCGGTATGGACGGGCTGGATACTACCAGGGCTGTCAGATCCCTGGGCGGCCGTTTTTCCGGGCTTGTTATTGTCGCCCTTACGGCCAACGCCATTTCCGATGCCCGGGAACAGTTTTTGCGGGCGGGAATGAACGATTTTCTTGCCAAACCAATTATTCTTAGTGAACTACAGGCAATCCTGCGGAAGTACCTGCCTCCCCATAAAATAGTTAAATAGGGCTGTTCAAAAACTGAAGTTTTTGAACAACAACCGCGTAAAAATGAAGTCCCCCGCCGGACTTCCGCCGGGCGCGGATCCCCCGGTCCGCGGCAGCCTACTTCATCAATGTCCGGGGGTTAACCGTTACGCCGTTTTTGTAGACCGTAAAGTGCAGGTGGGGATTGGTGCTTAAGCCCGTGCTGCCCACATCCCCGATCCGCTGGCCGGTACTTACATACTGTCCGGATTTTGCCCGGATCAGGCTCATGTGGCCGTAGAGGGTTCGGTATCCCGAATGGTGGCTTACCACCACATAGTTGCCGTAAATATCGCTCCAGCCCGCTACAATCACCCGGCCTGACATGGCGGCCTTGATGGGGGTCCCGCTGACCGCGCCAATGTCGATTCCCGAATGGAACTGCCGGAGTCCGGTAAAAGGGCTGTTCCGGTATCCGTAGGGGGAAGTGATATAACCGGATATGGGCCAAATAAAAAGGTCCCCGTTGATTTCCTGCAGGTTTATCCAGTCAAGCCGGGCCCCGCTGATAAACAATTCGGTTCCTTCGCGGATTGTATCGGAAAAAAGCTCGTTCACTGTTTTGATGGTTTCCCCGTCGGTTTTGTATGTTTCCGCCAGGCCGCTTAAGGTATCCCCTTTTTTTACTTTATGGATGATTCCGTCCTGGTTGGGGATTCTAAGGGTTTGTCCAATCTGTAAGAGCCGGGTATTTTTGATGTTGTTATAGGAAATGAGGGTATCCTGGTTAAGGCCGAATTTTCGGGCCAGGTCTCCTATCATGTCCCCCCGTTCTACCCGGTAGGAACTTGAAAGGAGCATCCGGGGCTTGGAAAAAATTTCCGGTTCCGGAATACCTTCCAGGACCGGATCGCCGTCCGGGGCCGGTTCTCTTTCCTCGGTGAGGCTCAGGTCCTGGGGAGGCGTCCCGCCTCCAACCCCGTTTTCCGCCTTCGGTTCTACCACGGACGGCAGGGTACTGAAAGGCAAGAAGTACAACATGAACACCAGCAGGATCAGCCGCACAAAAAGGCGGCAATACCAGGGTATTAAACTGCTGTGGAACGTCCCGGTAAGGCCGGACGCTGTTGTCAAGGGTTTTAAAGCTCCAAACGCCACAGAATAGCCCCTCCTGGTTTAATACCCCGCCGCCGGCGCGGCTTGCTCTTGTTCCACGGAAACTTAATCCTATCATAAAAGTATCGGCATTACAGCCCGCTAATTAAAGTCTCCGGCGCGGGAGACGATGATTCTTAGGAACCTTAACGCGGACACGCAATACCCCGCTAACCCCGTTCTTTTCCCCGCCTCTCCTGTTCTATCTGTTGATCCAGAAGAATAAGGAGGTCCCGGATTTCCGCGGCCCGTTCATAGCTTTCCTTTTCTACCGCCTCCTCCAGTTCCGTCTGGAGACGCCGCCTCTTGGCCGCCAGGGGCTTGTCCCCCTCTCCGCCGGTCCCCTCCGGGCTTTTTCCTTTTTCGGGGATGTCGAGGTAAGACTCCTCCTCGTCTGTTCCTTCCCCCATAACAACCGGCGGAATCTGGCCGGCCTCGTTTCCCTCCTCAATAAAAATATCCGCGGGGATTCCCGCCCGTTCCAGCACTTTGGAAGCCATGAAGACAGGGCACTTCTCCCTAATCGCCAGGGCAAAGGCATCGGAGGGCCTGCTGTCAAGGATAAGGGGCCTTAGCGGGGAAAATTCCCTTCCGGAAAGAAAGATCCGGGCGCGGAATATATCTTCCCGAATCTCATGGACCTCTACCTTGAACAGGGTAATTCCTAATTGGCGGTTCATTTCCAGAAAAAGATCGCAGGAAAGGGGGCGCTTGGCTTTTGTATTTCCCAGGCCCAGGAGGATGGCGTGGACTTCCAGGGAACCAATAAAAATGGGAACTACCAGATCCATGCCCAGGGGCCGCAATAGCACGGCGTTTCCCTGACCAATGCGGGCAATACTCCATATTTCCGATTCCAGCATCGTGTTCATCATCCGCCCCCTGGGAGTTGCCGCGCTTCGCGCTTAAAACTTCGGAAGCCATTCCCGAAACTAACCAGGTTTTGGGAATGGCTATAATTGCATTTTATAAGGTAATCATGGACCTGCGGCCCCCGGTCCCTATATTATGGACAGACGGCTCTAACTTATCAGATCGATAAGCTTTCCCAGGAGCCGGCGGCCCTTTTCCCCCAGGGAAATACCGCCGATCCGTTCCGGCGTTAAAGCCTCCGCCCCTTCTTGTATGAGCGCCAATCCCTTCTCCCTGGCCTTTTCCAAAACCCCCGCATTGTCCAGGGCGGCGATCAGTTCCTCTACCTCCGGGGCCTCTGTTCCCCCTGTTTTGGCCCTGTTAAAACAACGGTTTACCAGGGCCTGCCGCCGGGCGGCCTCCGCGGCGTTCAGGGTTTTTCCCGGTGTCTCAAGGCCGTGAAGGTAAAGGAGTACCGGGAGGCTTTTTTTCCCTTCCACCACATCATCACCCCGTTTTTTTCCGGGAAGTCCGGTACTTAGGTTCTTAACGTCATCCAGAATCTGAAAACCCAGCCCCAGCCGTTCCGCCGCCTGACCTAAGTGATCCGCCGCCTGCCGTATCAGGGACCGGGCGAAACGCGGTTCGGGAAGGGCTGCCAGGACCCCCAGGATCGCCGCAAGCCGGGCCATGCAGCCGGTCTTGAGAGCGCACATGGTGTAATATTCACCGATGGCCGGGAGGGAATCAAAGTCCCGGTGCCAGTGGATGTCCATGGCTTGTCCCAGGTGAAGCCGCCGCAGATACTCCCCCCAGACGGCGCGGATTTGCTCTTTCGATTCCCCGGGGGCATCCCAGGCGTCAATACAGGAGAGGGGGAGAAAGTAGAAAAAACTCCCCGAGTTAATGGCGATGTCGGTTCCGTAGATGAGGTGTACCGCAGCTTTGCCCCGGCGCTGGCCGGAGTTATCTTCGATGTCGTCGTGGATAAGGCTGGCGTTGTGGCAGAATTCCGCCAGGGGCGTCAGGGGCAGGGCCGCGTCTTCTCCCCCCAGGGCCTCGCAGATCAGAATTGTAAGGAGGGGCCGCCATCGTTTCCCCCCTCGGGAGAGGAGATCCCTGCAGGGAAGGATCAGGCTTTCCAGAAGTTCCGTTGTTACCTGGTCTTCTAAACCGGGGAAAACCCTGGATACCCAGTCAGGGTCCGGCCTCCGGGGCAGCCAGGCATCCAAGACCGCCTCTATTTTTTCAAGCCTCTGGCTTATTTCCCCGTCCATAGGGCAAGATTATAGCAAATGGCAAACTACGAAAAGCCGGATACCTGGTCCATTAAAGCCCAAAGGGAAGCTTACCCTGCCCGTTCGGTTTACAAGTTGAAGGAAATGGATGAGAAATTCCGGCTTATCCCCTTTAAGGGGCGCGGTATGGCCGGGGATAATTCCGGTTCGGCCCTGGCGGGGGGGTTCCGAGTCCTGGATCTGGGGGCGGCGCCGGGGAGTTGGAGTCTCTACGTTCTGCGCAGGCTTGCCGGCGCGGGTTTTCTTGCCGCCGCAGACCTTTCCCCCCTTTCCCGGCAGTATGACCAGGGTCTTTTTGACGGGGGGAATTTTTCTTTTATCCGGGGGGACATCACTTCGCCGGAGCTTAGGGAGGCCCTTCTGGAACTGGGGCCCTACAACCTGGTGATCAGCGACGCCGCCCCGGCCACCACCGGCAGCCGCACGGTGGATACCCTGCGGTCCCTGGAGCTTGCGGAAACGGCCCTGGCTTACGGGGAGGCCGCCCTGAAAAGGGGGGGCGCTCTGGTGATCAAGGTGTTCCAGGGCGGGGACTCCGGGGCGCTTCTTAAAAGGGTCCGCGGTCTTTTTGAATCCGCCCGGGCCTTTAAGCCTGCCGCCTGCCGCCGTGAATCCTTTGAGACCTACTATGTGGGCTTGGGGCGGCTCCCAAAGGGGGGGTAGTGGAGTAGACCGGACCCGGCGGCAGCCGGGGAGGACTATGAAACGAGGGGGGGCCGCGTCAAAATATGTCCCGATGGGGCGGTTATGTCCCGGCTTTTGGAACCCCTGTGCCCCCCCCTTTAATACGCCGGGTTAGCGGGGCCGTTTTCAAGGCCCTGTGGAATTTGATAGTCTGAAAACATAGGGAAATTCGCCTGAAACGGAGCGGCCAATGGCAGTTGATATTCAGAGTACGGTAAAGAACCTTCATCCCCTGGAGACGCGGGTCCTCCTTGCCTATAAGGGGGGGGATGAGCTGACGGTGGAAAGGGTGGAGAAGGACCTGGGTTTTAAGAGCGGCAACGGGAACCAGGCTTTGTCCTGGCTTTCCGCCAAGGGTCTGGTGGCGGAAAAGAGCCGGGGGACGGCGGTTTTCTATGAGCTTACCGGGCTGGGCCGGGTTTGGAAGGAAAAGGGGAGCCCGGAGGAGCGGATTATCGAGCTTGTCCGCATTAAAAGCGGCCTGCGGCTTCCGGAAATTGCCGCCGCGTTGAAGCTGGATAATAAGGATGTGGGGAGCGCCTTTGGGAGTCTTTCCAAGCAGGGTATTCTTGGCATGGATGGGGAAAAGAGGGTCCTGATGGCCCTTCCGGCGGAGGAGCTGGAGAATGGCCGGCCCAAGGGGCTGGGTCTGGTCCGTCTTCTGCTGGATAAGGCCGCCGCGGCGGAGGCTGGTCCGGCGGGGACCCTGGCGGAGGCGGATCTTTCCCCTGGGGAAAGGGCTGCCATGGCTGCCCTTGCCAAGAAGCGGGGGGCGGCGGACGCCCCTTTTCGCCAGGTGGACCGGGAAACCGTGATCTTCGGCCTTACCGCCGAGGGGGAGGCGGCGGCGGCGGCCCTGGCCTCCGCGGGGATCACCGGGGACGAGATTGGGACCCTTACCGCGGAGATGCTGGAGTCCGGGGCCTGGAAGGGCAGGAATTTCCGTTCCTACAATGTCAAGATTCCCCCTGCCCGGCTTATCCCCGGCCGCAGCAATCCCTACGCCAAATTCCTGGAGGATGTGAAAGACAGGCTCTGTTCCCTGGGTTTTGAGGAATTTGACGGTCCCCTGGTGGAGACGGAATTCTGGAATTCCGACGCCCTCTTTATGCCCCAGTTCCACTCCGCCCGGGATATTCACGATGTGTACCACATCGCCGAGCCTGAGCGGGCCGCCGCCATTGAGGAGCCCTGGCTTTCCAACGTGGCGGCGGCCCATGAAAACGGCGGCGGCACCGGGAGCAGGGGCTGGAATTACAATTTTGACCGGGACTTTACCCGCCGTCTTATCCTGCGCAGCCAGGGTACGGTGCTTTCCGCCAAGACATTGCCCCGGGCCAAGGTCCCCGGCAAGTATTTTGGCATTGTCCGCTGTTTCCGCTACGATCAGGTGAACGCCACACATGGGACGGATTTTTACCAGACCGAGGGGATTGTCCTGGGGGAGGATGTAAATCTCCGCACCCTCCTGGGGATGCTGGAGATGTTCGCCCTGGAGGTGGCCGGCGCTAAAGAGGTTAAATATGTCCCCGGTTACTTCCCCTTTACTGAGCCTTCGGTGGAAGTCCATATCCGCCACCCCGTACTGGGCTGGTTTGAGCTTGGCGGTTCCGGTATTTTCCGCCCGGAGGTAACTTCCTCCCTGGGGGTTAGTGTTCCGGTGGCCGCCTGGGGCCTTGGCATTGACCGCATGGCCCTTATGGCCCTGGGGCTGAACGATTTGCGGGAACTCTTTAGTTCCAATATCGAAAATATCCGGCTTAGGCGGACCGTGATGTAGACGCGGCTTTTCTGATGGCGTCCCGCATCTTAAATGCCGTCCGCCGGGCGGATTCCGCGGCAAAGGATGTGTCCGCCCGGCAGAGGGGGCCTTCGCAGGCTTTGCCGGCGGCTTTGAGTTCCGCCGCCCAGGCCCGCAGGATGGAACGGGAGGCGTTCACCACCCCCCCGTTGCCGTCCCGCAGCAGCAGGGCGGCATCCTCCGCGGCCCCTCCCTGGGCGCCGTAACCGGGGATAAGAAAAAAGAGGTTCCCCCGGCGGGAACGGATCGCCCTCGCCTCTTCCCGCCCGGCGCCGGATTTTGGGTCCGCCCCCACCACCGCCCCAAAGGCGCCGTAGCCGCGGCTTCCCATGCGGCTTTCCGCCAGGGCGCTGAGTTTGTCCCCCACCGCGTCGTAGAGCCGGTAGGGGGAGGCGGGATTCTCCGTCCCGTTTTTCAGTTCCAAATATTCAAAATCCCGCATCCCCTGGTTGCTGGTCCGCATCAGCACAAAGGCGCCCTTCCCCGAGGACTCGGCATAGGAGAGCCAGGGTTCGATGGAATCCATGCCCATATAGGGGGAAAGGGTAACAAAGTCCGCCTCAAATTCCCCCTCAAAATGGGCCTGGGCATAACGGCGGGCCGTGTCGGCGATGTCCCCCCGCTTAATGTCGGCAATTACCAGGGCCCCCCGGCCGCGGATATAGCGCAGGGTTTCCGCATAGGTCCGAAGCCCCTCCAGGCCCATGGCTTCGTAGTAGGCGATCTGCACCTTGTAGCAGGCCGCCGCGTCAAGGGTGGCGTCGATGAGGGCCTTGTTGAAGGCCAGTACCGCCTGGGCGTCAGAAAGGGCCTTAGCCCGTTCCCCGGGGGGCAAATATTCCGCCGCGGTATCCAGGCCCACGCAGACATGGCCGCGCTCCGCCACCGCCTCGTACAGTCTATCCATGTTATACACCGGGTCCTCCAGTTTTACGGGTCTGCGGTTCATCCGGCCCACGGCCCCGTAACTCCGCAGCCTGCGGCACGGGAAGTGGTACGCGGAACCGTATCGTACAGCGAAGCACGGCAAAGCGCGGCAGACCGCGGCAAAGCACCGGAAACCGCCGGAAACAAATTACCGGAAATCCCCCGCGGATTTTATCTCATCGCAGTATTCGCAGCGGTAGGTCCGCTGCCGGGGATTCTCCAGGTGAAAGATGTGGGGGATATAGGATTCCGTCGAGGTGATACACCGGGGGTTTTTGCAGATCAGCACATTTTCTACCCGCTGGGGGAGTTTAAGCTTTATCTTTTCGGTGATCAGCTCGCTTTCGATAATGTTCACCGTGATATTGGGATCGATGAGGCCGAGAATATCAAAGTTGATGCTGATGGTGTTATCAATTTTGATGATGTCCTTTTTCCCCATTTCCCTGGAATTGGCGTTTACCACAAAGGCCACGCCGTAGGGGGCCTTATCCAGTCCCAGCCAGTTAAATATTTTGATTCCCAGCCCTGCTTTGATATGATCGATGACGATGCCGTTTTTTATTTGATCGATGTTAAGCATGATCCACTCCTAAAATACTGGAAATTAAGGCCATCCTGATATACATGCCGTATTTAGCCTGCTTAAAATACGCCGCCCGGGGGTCCGCGTCCACTTCCACGGCGATCTCGTTGACCCTGGGCAGGGGATGGAGGATGATAAGTTCCTTTTTGGCGGTTTCCATCCTGTCCCTGGTAAGAACATAGGTGTCCTTTAGGCGGATATAATCCTCCTCGTTAAAAAAACGTTCCCGCTGGACCCTGGTCATGTACAGCACATCCAGGCCGGGCATGGCTTCCTCCAGACTGCCGGTTTCCCGGTAAGGGATGCCCTGCTTTTCCAAAAGCGCCGTGATATACAGGGGAACCCTTAACTCGCCGGGGGAAATGAAAACCATGTTAAGCTTTTCATAGCGGGTCAGGGCCTTCGCCAGGGAGTGAACCGTGCGGCCAAACTTGAGGTCCCCGCAGAAACCCACCGTAAGGCCCCGTACCGCGTCCCCCAGACCGCCGCCCCTTTTCCCCCGGAACCGCTTGATGGTCAACAGGTCTGTCAGCGTCTGGGTCGGATGGTGGTGGCCCCCGTCCCCGGCGTTGATCACCGGCACATCCGCGTAACGGGAGGCCAGCAGGGCCGCCCCCTCCTTGGGATTCCGCATGACGATAAGGTCCGCGTAACAGGCCACCGTCCGTACCGTATCCGCCAAACTCTCCCCCTTGGCGGCGGAACTGGAACCTGGCTCGGCAAAGCCCAGGCAGCTTCCCCCCAGCCGCAGCATCGCCGCCTCAAAGGAAAGCCGGGTCCGGGTACTCGGTTCAAAAAAAATAGCGGCCAGAACCCTGCCCCGGCAGCTTTCCCGCAGACAGGACTTTTCCTCCTCAATCCGCTCGGCAAGGCCGAAAAGATAGTCCATCTCCCCGGTGCTAAAGTCCCCCGGCTCTATCAGGGATCGCCCTTCAAGCATCGCCCCTCCTTGTGTATCCCCCGTCAGCGCGGAGGCCCGTCGTGAACCAGCGCAAAAAAAA
>JAIRNB010000169.1 GCA_031258265.1 Treponema sp.
CCTTTAATTTAACACTCCTAGGTTAAGGCTAATCACTTAGACCATATAAATATCACAGGCATTGCGGACTGTCAAGAAAATTTACGTGAATTCCCCCAAAAAATTGAAAAACCCCGGCATGGTCCGCGGCGTAAAGCCTGTCCCTAAAGCCGTATTTTCAGCGGAACTTACGGGAGCTTCCCCCAAAATCCGAATAGCTGGAAAAGCCCCTAGATGGGCAGAGTCCGGCGGGCCCAAAGGGTGTTCATCAGCACCCGGGAGGCCCCCCTGGCGGTGCTGTATTCATCCCTGGTCCCCGCCTGAAGGACGAGGCTGCGGCCGGTTTTGGCGGCCAGGTGTTCTTCCATGGAGGCCTTTATCCGGTCCAGGAAGGCGGGGCCGTTCCTCATAAGGCCGCCGCAGAGAAGGACCCGGTCAGGATCCAAAATGTTGACCGCCATGGATATTCCTATACCAATATTCTCCGCCGCGGAATTGACGATCTTGAGGGCCAGGCTGTCACCGGCTTCAGCGGCCTCAAAGACCATTTTGGCGTCGATGCCGGCGGCGTCTCCGCCGCAGAGTTCGGCGATTTTGGAACGGGCATGATGGGCTATGATAGTCTGGGCCTGGCGGGCTATAGCCTCACCGGAGGCGACCGCTTCCAGGCAGCCGGTATTGCCGCATTTGCAAAGGGGCCCATCCCGGTCTACCACGCAATGTCCGAGTTCCCCGGAAATGCCTCCGGTTCCTTCGTAAAGGTTTTCGCCGGTGATGATGGCGGCGCCAATACCGTAACCCAGATTCACGCACAGGGTGGTATGGATCTCATCGGTCCAGAGCGCCGAACTCTCGTTTACCGCCAGGGCCTGGGTTGAGTTCTTCACCAGTACCGGGCAGGGGATTCCCTCCTGGAGCCAGTCCTGGAGGGGCGTCCCCTTCCATCCGAAATCGGGGGCCATAATAACTTTTCCTGTCCCCCCTTCAATGAGCCCAGGCATGGCAAAACCGGCGCCCAGGACCTGATTCAATTCGATCTTCAGCTTTTTGATAAATCGAAGCATGAGTTTTTTTACATGGGAGATAAATTCCTTTTCGGGAAAGGGATCCCCCGTAGGTTCCTTCATGGAGGCGATTTCGCCCCCGGCAAGGTTGTTTACTACGACGCGAAGGGTACTCCGTCCTATGTCCACGCCGGCGTAGAAAAACTGATCCGTATTTATGGCCAGAATCTCCGGCTGTTTTCCTACCCCAAATTCCCCCTTGCCCACTGAACGGATCACTTTTTTTTCAAAAAAATCGTCGACGATGGCCATGACGGTGGGAATGGAAATATCCACCCGCCTGGCGATAGCCGCCCGGTTGATGGGGCCTTCTCTAACAAGACAGCGGAATACGTTGTACTTGTTGGTCTGGGCGATCTGAGCCTGATACAACTTTTTGTCATAAGCCATGGGATAAGATTAACCATATCGCGGGAGTTAAGTCAACTTAGACCTTCTAACTTAGGAAGCTTACTTATACTGATGGCAAAATACGCCCCTTTTAGACCGGCGTCTTCTTCCGCACCCGGAATCCAGAGTCACAGTTATAGTAATGATTGCGTATCAGCTCAGCCTTGCCAGGGCCCGGTCCACCCGTTCCAGGGATCTTTCCGTTCCCAGAAGCCGGAGGCTTCCAAAGAGGGGCGGGCTTACCCTGGCGCCGGTGATCGCCACCCGCAGGGGCATCATCAGGTCTCCCAGCTTAACCGCGTTTTTTTCGGCGTAGTCTTTGATCAGGGTCTCCGCCGTTTCGTCATCCGCCGCCTCCGCCAGGGGCTTTACCAGTTCCCGGCCCCCCCGCAGCAAAGTAACGGCGGCGGCCAAGTCCCCCTTCTTGGGGATAAACTCTTCCGCCGGGGGAACTTCCGGCTCCGTGAAGAGATAGCCCAGTTTTGCCGCCGCTTCGTTCAGGTACACCAGCCGTTCCCGGATCAGGGGCATGGCCCGGATAAACAGGTTCCGCTGTTCCTCGTTGGGTTCCTGGCCGGGCCCGCCGAAAAGACCGGCCTTTACGGCGTAGGGCAGGCAGAGTTCCGCCAGTTCCCCATCGCCTTTCATGCGGATATAGACGCCGTTGTACCATTCCAGTTTTTTGTAATCAAAGATCGCCGGGGCCTTGTTCAGTTTCTCCGGGCTGAACCGTTCTTCCAGTTCCGCCAGGGTGTATATGTCCTTTCCTTCTTCGTAGGAGGCCCCCAGCAGGGCCACATAGTTGATCAGCGCCCCGCTCAGGTAGCCCTGGCTGCGGAATTCGTCAATGCTGGTGGTGCCGTGGCGTTTGGAAAGTTTTTTTCCGTCGGTCCCCATGATCAAGGGAAGGTGGCAGAACTCCGGGGGTTCCCAGCCGAAGGCCCCGTACATGATCACATGCAGGGGGGTGGAGGAAAGCCACTCCTGGGCCCGGAGTACGTGGGTAATACCCATAAGGTGATCGTCCACCACATTGGCCAGGTGGTAGGTGGGGAAACCATCGGATTTTATAAGCACCGGATCGGGGTTTATATCGTCGTTTTTCCATTCGACATCCCCCAGAATCCGGTCATGGAACCTGGTATATTCCCCCAGGGGAATCTTCAGCCTGATGGTCCAGGATTCCACCCCCGCTCCGGCCCGGCGCCGGGCTTCTCCGGCATCAATATCCCGGCAGCGGCGATCGTAGCCGCTTTGGCTGCTATGGGCCGCTTCCCGATCCTCCCTCAGCCGTTCCAGCCGTTCAGGGGAACAGAAACAGTAGTAGGCCAGCCCCTGGGCCTCCAGTTCCAAGGCGTACTTTTTGTACAATTCGAGCCGCTCGGACTGGATGTAGGGTCCCGCGGGGCCGCCGGTATCGGGCCCCTCGTCCCAGTGGATTCTCAGCCAGTCAAAGGTATCGTAGATGTTTTGCACATAACGCCGGTCGAAACGGCTGCGGTCCGTATCCTCCAGCCGCAGGATAAACGCGCCCTCCCCGGATCGCCGGCGCTGTGAACGGACCAGGAGATAATTAAACAGGGCGGTTCTAATGCCCCCAATATGCTGGAGCCCCGTGGGAGAAGGGGCGTAACGATCTCGAATCTGCATAGTTGACTATACCCGGCCGGGGGGCGGCTTTCAATGGTATTTTCGGATCATCAGGGCGTATCCCCGCCGCCACAGGCGGCGGGGACCGGGCTATCGCTGCACTTCCTCGCGCGAAGAAAGCAACCATAGGACAAATGCATAAAATCGCGGGTCCTTACTTATTGAGCCATACCGTCATTTCCCCGCTGCCCCGGTTAGCCCAGGCGTAGTAGGGGATAAACTTAAGCTCCCGTTCTTCGTATTGATCTTCCGTCCGGTTCCGGTAGAGGGCGTCATCCTGCCAGTCTTTTTCTTTTTTTCCGGTAAAGGAGATCGTGTATACACCTTCCAGGAGGTCCTTCTCGTAATTCAGCTTGAAATCTCCGGGGATTCCCGCGTGGAGGCGGAAAAGTTCTTTTCCGTTGTCCTTTTCTTCAAGACAGTACACCAGGGGGCCCCGGGTAAGGGCCAGCTTGGCCCGGTTGTCCCGTACATGGGGGTTGGTCTCTATAAGATTTACCGGCATGTCCAGGGAAAGATCCAGGCTGTCCCCATCCTGCCATTCACGGTTGAGCAGGGCATAACCGTCCCGCAGGGTATAGGCGGCGTCTTTTCCGTTAAGCTTTAATATAAAAGATCCGCACCAGGAGGGAATCCGCAGGCCGTAGCTAAAGGCGGCCTTTCCCTTTAGTCCAAGGCTGATGTGAATCTGCCCTTCCCAGGGATACTTAGTCTCAACCTTTATTTTTATATCTTCGCCGGCCAGGGAAAGCCGCGCCTCGCTTCCCAGATAAAGGTGGGTGTAAAGTGTGCCGGGCCCCGACGAGTGGACGTAGGACCCCAGAGAAGCAATGATACGGGCCAGGTTGGGAGGACAGCAGGCGCAGCCGAACCACTTTTGCCGCTCGATCTTAACATGCCTCATCCTCCGGTCTTTCAGGCTTGCCTGGGGCAGGGCTTCCAGGGGATTCACGTAAAAGAAAGATTCCCCGTCTAAGGCCATGCCGCTAATGATACTGTTGAAAAGTGTCCGTTCCAGCACGTCGGCGTACTCGGCCCTGGGTTCTATAGACGCCATGCGGCGGGCAAAGAAGGCCAGCCCGATGGCGGCGCAGGTTTCCGCATACACCGTATCGTTGGGGAGATCGTAATCGTAGGAAAAGGCCTCCCCATAGGCGGATTGGCCGATAGCCCCGGTAATGTACATCTGCTTTTTAGTGATATTGGCGTAGAGGGTCTTACAGGCGGACAAGAGTTCCTGGTCCCCCGTGAGACGGGCCACGTCAGCCATGCCGGAGTAGAGGTACACCGCCCGGACCGCGTGCCCTTCCGCCTCTTTTTGTTCCCTCACCGGTTTCCCCGCCTGGTAGTATTGGTACTTTAAATAACTATCCTTCCAGTAGAAGGTATTCCCGTTCTTCCCGGTCTCTTCCTCAAAGTAGAGGGGGCTCCGGCCCCGCTGATCG
This sequence comes from Treponema sp., assembly GCA_031258265.1. Classification (GTDB taxonomy): domain Bacteria; phylum Spirochaetota; class Spirochaetia; order Treponematales; family Breznakiellaceae; genus JAISFT01. The sequence goes on from JAIRNB010000169.1 coordinate 4,529, forward strand.
ATAAAATATTTAGCAAGCCTGAGATGTTTTTCATCGCCGGTAACGGCGTAAAGCCGGACCAGGGCCATCTCCGCTATCTCATGGCCGGGGTAGCCGTGGAGCTTTCCCTCCTCCGGCCCGATGTGGGTATCCACACAGTCCACATAACGGATCATGGCGTCCAGGAGTTCCCGTTTTCCCCTGGCCTCATAATAGGCCACCGCCGCTTCGATGAAATGCCCCATACAGTAAAGCTCGTGGTTATCCTTGAGGTTGGTAAAACGTTTTTCCAGACCATTGATAATGTAGTAGGTATTCAGATAACCGTCATCCTGCTGGGCGTGGCAGATGATACTAATGGTCTCGTCCAGAGTTTTTTCCAGGTCCGCGTCAGGATGCCATACCAGGGAGTAGGCCGCCGCCTCAATCCACTTGGCAAGATCGCTGTCCTGGAAAACCATCCCGCCAAAACCAATGTCCCTGGGGACCCCGTAATCCAGTTCCGGGCGGGTCAGCTCCGCGGCAAGCTTGAAATTCCTGATGCAGTAACTTGGCTCCGCGCCGGGAACCTTATCGTTCAGGGCCTTCCACTGGTAGGGAATCACCTTGGTCCGTACCCGTTCCATAAAGGCGCCCCAGAACTGATCGTTAATGGCAATGTCCTTGGGCTTGATAAACTCTGAATAACTCGCGCCGTTCATATACACCTTCCTTCAGATTAGATTCCGGCCCCAGGCCGGGGGTTTCAAAAACGGGAAAACAGCTTAAACCATTGAAACAGTGTTCCCCTAATCTTTCAATCCGGTAAGGATGATCCCTTTGACAAAGGCGTTCTGCGCGGTAAGGAATACGATAAGAACCGGAATGATCGTAATGGTACAGGCGGCCATAAGGACCGGCCAGTTTGTGGCGTACATCCCCTGCATGTTGGCAAGGCCCAGGGGCAGGGTAAAGAGCCTTTCATCCACGATGTAGATAAGGGGGGTAAAATAATCGTTCCAGCTTCCCATGAAGCAGAAGATCCCCAGGGTGGCCAGGGTTGGCCCCGCCATGGGCAGGAGTATTCTAAAAAAGATCATAAAGGGATTACAGCCGTCTATCCTGGCCGCGTCATCCAGGGACTGGGGGATAGTGACAAAGAACTGCCGCAGGAGGAAAGTTCCAAAGGCCGATACCATGGGGGGAATCATCAGGGGCCAAAGGGAACCTGTCAGACCCAACCGTGAAAGGTTGATGTAATTAGTGATCACCGTTACGTGGCCGGGGACCATCATGGTGGCAAGGTAGAGAAGGAATATCCGGTCCCGGAAGCGGAAGTGCAGCCGGGCAAAGACAAAGCCCGCCATGGCGGAGGTGAGGAGCTGAAAGAAGACTACCCAGGCCGCCACCCTGACACTATTAAAAAAATAATTAGTAAAACTAAAGCGGTCGGAGATTTTAAGGTAATTGGTCCAGAGAATCTTATCCCCGAATAGCTGGGGAGGAAAGATAAAAGCCTCCGCCTCCGATTTAAGGGAGGTGGAAAGCATCCAGAGGAAGGGGACCAGCATGGAAAGGGCCCCCAGGCTAAGAAAAATATAGGCCGCCGCCTTTATGACGTAATCGCTTGTTTTCCTGTGCATGACCGGTTCCCCTTAGTAGATCTCATGGGATTTTTTCTCAAACCGCATATTGATAATGGTGATTACCATAATCACAAAAAAGAGAAGGTAAGCCAGCGCCGAGGCGTAACCCATCTTCATATACTTAAAGGCCGTTTGATAAAGGTAATGGGCCAAAAGAGAGGAAGAGCGGCCCGGGCCGCCCTTGGTCATCAGGTTGATGATGTCGAAGGTTTGGAAGGAACCGATGATCGAAGTGACAAAAACAAAAAAGGTGGTGGGGGTTAAAAGGGGAATGGTTATATGAATAAGCTGCTGAAGGGGACTGGCGCCGTCCAGTTCGCTGGCCTCGTAATAAACCGTGGAGATACTCTGGAGCCCCGCCAGAAAGAGGAGCATGCTGTAGCCCGCGTTCTTCCAGATACAGACAATACATACCGAGATAAGGGAAAGCCGGGAAGTGGTAAGCCATTGAATGGGGGGAGCTCCAAAAAAAGAAAGGAAGTAGTTAATAAGCCCGAATTCCGGGTTGTAGAGCCACTGCCAAACCACCGCTATGGCAACCCAGGAAGTTATGGAGGGCAAAAAGAAGGCCGCCCGGTAGATTTTTTTAAAATGAATACCGGAATCCAGAAGGACCGCGAGAATTAAGGCGATCACCATACCCACCGGAACGGTAATAAACGTAAAGACCACCGTGTTGCGGAGGCACTGGAGGGCCACTTCGTCCTTGAAAATATTGATAAAATTACCAAGCCCCACAAATTCCATGGGGCTGATAAGATCGTACCTGGTAAGACTCATGATAAAGGTCCAGATGATGGGAAAAAGCATGAAGGTAAAAAAGAGGATGATATTGGGGGAAAGCATCACTATCGCGTATGGGGTATCGTTCAGTATCGCTTTTTTTCTTAGCGCTGTCATTCCGTTCTCCTAAAAAAACAGGGCTGTCCTAAGGCTCAGGACAGCCCTTTCTGTGGTTTAGCGGAGCGCCTGTAATTCGGCGTTACTCCTCCTTTCGATGTTGGCCAGGATCGTGTCGATATTTTCATTGTCCTGGAAATACTTGTCATGCTCCTCCTGGATAATATCTATGCAGATAGCTGCCCTTACCACGGCTTCCGGATGTGCCGCCGCGTTTATCAGGTAGGGCCGCATCTGCCGGTAATAAGGACCAAGCCGCGCCTCATTGTACCAGCCGTCCATCCCGTTGGGGCCGTCGGACCAGAGGGACTTCCGGTTGGGGAGCCAAAGCCCCTCCTTGCAGAGCTGGCCCTGGTACTCCATGCCGGAGAGGAACTGGAGGAATTTCCAGGCTTCATCGGGATGCCTGGAAGCCTTAGCAATGGAGTGGAGGTGGGCCCCACCGACGGTAGTGAGCTTGCCATAGTGGGGCATGGGAGCAATGCCCACAGGAAAACCCAGGGTGGAAAGTTCCTGCAGGGCCCAGGAACCCTCCAGGAGCATGGCGACTTTGCCGGTCTGGAGCATCTGGGCGGCGTTCATCCCCACGTTTTCCAGGGTGGA
>JAIRNB010000188.1 GCA_031258265.1 Treponema sp.
GAACAGGCCCTGATGGCTTCCATCATCTCGGCGTTGGGCAGGGAACAGACATCGAAAAGGCCGATGTTGTAATTTTCCCCGTCGAATCTCCCCAGGGGGAACTGGTCGTAGCACTGGAACCAGTGGCATCCTGCCCCGTGGGGATGGGCGGCTACCCGGTCGCAGTAATACCGGTAGGCCATGCCCCGCCCTTTTTGGTCGATGGTTGCTTTAAGGCCGGTGGCGGTAAGGCCCAGGTCCAGGGCGCCGAAGTGGAATTCCCCGATCATGACGGGGAGGTCCACCCCCAGGCTGCGGACATTGTCCAGGGCCGCTGTGGGGTCATCGGAGTAGCAGTTTATCGAAAATACGTCGAAGTTCTCCCAGCCGCTGACCAGGTCGGGGTCCGAAATCCAGGCCCAGCGCATCCCCAGGTTCATGTGGCGGGGATCGACTTTCCGGCATGCCCGGCTGGGTATGGTAACGTAGGCGCGGAGGAGGGTCCGGGAGAATTCCCTCTGATCCGCGCGGGAGGCCGCCGACAGGCGGGAGGCGTTTTGCAGGGGACGGCGGAGATCGTCAAACGAGGAAAAGGGATGATTCCAGGCGGAGGAAAGGGACTGGGGGTTTTTGTATTTTTCCCTGAGGAACTTTATGAGTTCCGCCTTGGAAACCGTGGGGGCCGGATTGTACAGCACCTCGTCGGCGATAACGATGTTGTTCACAAAGGCCCACATGGGTTCATTCCTAAGAAAGTACCCGATCATCCAGGGATCGTCCCGGCGCTGTTTCAGGGCCGCGGCGCAGCGTTCCGCGTCTTCCGCGTATTCGCCGCTTAACACATCGGGAAAATCCCGGAATATCTTCTCCCGGGTTTCCGGGAAGCGGCCAAGGGTGGTGACATAGGGCATGCGGCCGAATAAGGCGGGATCGCTCCAGTTGGCGATGGTATTAAGGCCGTTGGCCTTTAGCTGGCGGGTAATAAGGACCGCCCATTTTTCGCGCCAGTCTTCCCCGAAGATCTTGTAAAGGTTGGCGGCGGCAAACGAAAAAAGACGGCAGTTGTTACGGCCTTCAAAACCGGACTCCGGCCACCTGCGGTCGGTATACATGGCCTGGTACACCGGATCGTCCCTGGGGGGCAGCCAGTCCACCAGGCTTTCCAGCCCGTCAATACGGCAGTCGGGATGTACGTTGACGCAGGTAAGGCCGGCGCTGAAAAAGGCGTTACCCGCGGGATCAACCAGATTCCAGCGGCCGTTCTTTTTTACCGTGGAGAAAAAACCGCTGGCCGGCGCCAGGGGATGCTCCGTACTGCCGCCGTATATATCCCAGCCGGGAATACCGTAGGCGTCGGGAAGATTGAAGGCCCCCTCCAGCCGGGTTTTAAGCTCCCCCAGGCTGCGGGTTTTCCCCGGCCAATCCTTTGGCTTGTACTGGCCAAACTCATCTATGAGCTTTTGTTTGGGGAGGGGACAGGGTTCCGGCCGCCGGTCGCTCAGGCAAAGTTCCGAAATTTTCAGCGTTATGTCGTGGAAAGAAGGCCGGGCCTCCAGACTGACCTTTCGCAGGTCCTCCCGCTCGACACGGCCGCCCATCCAGACAACCTTGAGTTCCCCCGCCTCGTGGCCGGGGAACAGGACATGGCCGTCCATCCACCGGAGGTCTATGATGATCCGCACCGGGAACCGGGGCATGATCCCAAAACGAACCCCGTGGCTTACATGGGAGTTGTCCGGTGGCCGCCCCGCCCCCTGGGATTCTTCGCTTTTCAGGTGGAAGAGAAGTTCCAGGGGAACACTGTGATCCTCCAGGGCTTCAACACAAAAGCAGAAGTACCTTTCCGTACAACCCACCAGGGGGGGCAGCAGAATCCCTCCCCCCGCCGCGGGAATACGCAGGCTTACCGCGTCCTGTTCCAAAGAATCGACAAGGGCCCCTTTGTAGAGGTCCTCCGGCTGTACCGTAAAATGCCGCATGGCATACCCCCTTCCGCAAAACTCCGGCATTTGAGGACCGCCCCTAAAACCCGGCTGGGTTTTGGTAAGCCCCTTGAGTCCGGACCATATTGTAACATGATTAGCCCGGTTAAAAAAGAATCTCTTTTGAAAGCGCCTCTAAAGCGCCTCCATTGATAAAAAAACAAAGTAAATATAGATTGGATTTATTCAAGAACCCGGATGGCTGCCAAGCTTCGTTTGGCTGCCAAGCAAAGCTTGGCTTACAGGTCTTCCAAGAAAAGCGGCTGTTTAGAAGGAGTAAAAATATGTTTCAAAAAGAATTCCCCATATTAGAATTTGACGAGGACAAAAATGCCTTCATTAGACCCTCAAGATTAATCGAACCTATAGATATGCCGAAAGCTGTGCCTTATGTTTCTTTTCAGAAGCGATTAAGAAAATCCTAACAGAGTATCCCCATAAAATTGTTTCACACCTTATATCAGAAGGAACAAATTATCCCTTATATGAACTGGATTATAAAGGGGAAAAAATTGCTTTAATACAAGCCGGTGTTGGGGCGCCGTTTGCGGCGGGTCAAATAGAGGAATTAACGGCCATGGGTTGTAAAAAATTTATTGCCTGCGGAATGTGCGGGGTCTTACAAAAAGAACTTGCGGTAGGACACTTGATTATTCCGACATCCGCCGTTAGAGACGAAGGTACATCGTATCACTATGTTAAGCCTTCAAGAGAAATTACCGCCGACGAGCGTATTGTAAAAATAATTGAAAATACGTTGGTGGAAAAAAAGATACCCTATATAAAGGCAAAAACATGGACTACCGATGCTTTCTACAGGGAAACGCCCCGGAAAATTGCGCAGCGAAAAAAGAAGGCTGTGTGACTGTCGAAATGGAAAATTCCGCATATATAAAGTCTGTCCATAATGTAGACACATTATGGATTCGGCATATATGCCGCGACTTCCTTAAAAAATGTATTTGTGTACCGTTTTGGTACAGGCGGATTTAGGCAAATCCGCCGGGAACAAATACAAGTTCCGTCCGCAAAGTAACCGACTTTGTGGACGGACACTATATAGCAGTTTCACAATACAATAATGTGGAATTTGGTCAAATTCTATGTTCCGGAGATAGTTTGG